>JAHWJM010000060.1 GCA_019348435.1 Actinomycetota bacterium | reverse complement strand
CGGGTTGCCGCGGCCGGCGGGAGCCACCTCACCGTCCGATGCCGTCGCCGAGCAGGTCCTCGAGGCGGTACGGGCCGACCGCTTCTGGATCCTCACGCCGGCGGCTTCCGGCGGGGCGCTCCGGGACCGCGTCGAGCGGATGCTCGCCGACGGCTCGCTGCCGGACGTCGCACCGTAGACCATGGCTACCGTTCCGGTGATGGACGTCGTGGAGTGGTTGCTGGCGGGCGACCCGGCGGTGGCGTGGCAGACGCGGCGCGTGGGGCGGATCTTCAAGCAGGCGTTCGGCCCCGACCGCGCCCACCAGGTCCTGCCGGTGTACGAGGTGCATTCGGCCAGCCAGCCGTGGGCGGCCGAGTACGGGCTGAAGTTCCTGGAGCAGAAGTACGGCCCGCCGTCGGACGACCTGTGGGGCGTGGCGGCGACGGGGTACTTCAACCTGTGGGAGGGCAAGCCCGGGGACCCCAAGGCGCCGCCGGCGGTGGACGTGCCGTACGGCCTGTGGAGCCCGGCCCACGACGAGCTCCGAACCGAGGTGCGCGAATGGGTCGAGGCGCACGTGGCGCCAGGGGTCGAGGAGTGGGAAGCCACGGGAACACTCCCGCGCGACCTCTTCGCTGCGGCCGGTGCGGCGGGGCTGTTCGGCTGGAAGATGTCGCCCCTCTTCTACGCCGGCTACTGCTACGTCGAGGCAGCGCGCCAGGAGGCGCGCATCGAGGTCGGCGATCGCACCGAGTTCAACAACAACCTCATGATCAAGAGCGAGGGCGCCGGCATCCGTATCGGACGCGACGGGCTCTTCGGCGCGCACGTCGAGATCTTCGACAGCAACTTCCACCACCTCGACCCAGCGCGGCGGCGCGCGGGCGGCCAGGCGATGGCGCCCGTCGAGATCGGTGACAACGTCTTCGTCGGGATGGGCGTCAAGATCCTCAAGGGGGTCACGATCGGCGCGGACGCGGTCGTCGGCGCCGGCGCCGTCGTCAGCTCGTCGCTTCCGGCGGGCGTGATCGCCGCCGGCAATCCGGCGAAGGTCATTCGCGAGCTCTGAGGCAGCGGTGGAGGAACAGCTCGGCGACGCCCGGACGAACGCGGAGCTGACAGCCGCTGCTGCCGGCGGCCTGCGCTGGATGGCATATGCGCGGGTGGCGATCGAGATCGCGATGCTCGCCTCGATGGTCGTGCTCGCGCGGCTGATCCCGCCGGCCGAGTTCGGCATCTTCGCAGTGATCGTCATCGTGCAGGAGCTGGCGCTCACGATGCCGATGGAGGGCGTCGGCAGCGCGATCGTGCAGCGCCGAAAGGTCGAGCGCGGGCACCTCGAGGGCGGGCTCGTGCTCAGCCTCGCCGTCGGCATGACGCTCGCCGCGCTCACGCTGCTGCTCGCGGTCGTCCTCGTCGAGCCCCTGTTCGGTGGGCGGACAGCGCTGCTCATCATGCTCGCGACGCCGTGGTTCCTGCTCGGTGCCGTCCACGCGCTGCCGATGGCGGTACTGCGCCGGCGCCTCGACTTCCGCCGCGTCAGCATCATCGAGCTGGCGCAGAACGGTGTACGGATCATCGCGATGATCGCGCTCGCGGCCGCCGGCCTCGACGCGGAGGCGCTGGTGCTCGGGTGCATGGCCGGAATGGTCGTCGCGATGGTGATGGGGCTCGCATTCGTACGCGTGCCGCTGCCCCGGTGGCGCAGCCGGCAGATGCGAGAGCTGTTGCCCTACGGCGGCCCGGCGGCGCTCGCCTGCGTCGCGTGGACCGGCTTCCGCAACGGCGACTACGCGATCGTCGGCGCCCAGCTCGGAACGGCTGCCGCAGGCTTCTACTGGCGCGGTTACCAGCTCGCGGTCGAGTACCAGCGCAAGATCAGCGTCCTGATGACGCAGATGGCCTTCCCGGTGCTGGCTCGCACGCAGAGCGCAGACGACATGCTCGCGCTGCGCCGGCGGATGGTGCAGCTGCTGACGGTCGTGGTGTTCCCGCTGCTCCTGTCCCTCGCGCTGCTCGCGCCCGACCTCGTACCGTGGCTCTTCGGCCCGATGTGGGAGCCGGCGGTCGTGCCGACGCAGATCCTCGCGATCGGCGGCGCCTTCGTGCTCGTGACCGACGCCGTCGGGTCTGCGCTCATGGCTGCCGGCCGCTCGCGCGCGCTGCTGGGCTACGGTGTGGCGCACTTCGTCGTCTATGCCGGTTTGGTCGTGATCGTCGCGAGCCACGGCATCGCCGCGGTCGCCGCGGCGGCCACGGCCGTCCACGGCGTCTTCCTCGTCCTCGCGTACCAAGTGCTGCTCGGGGGGCGCGGCGGACGGGCGGTGCGGGTGCTATGGGGCGACGTCAGGCCGGCGGTCGTCGCCTGCGCTGCGCTCGCCGTCGCGGTGGCGCCCGCGCAGTGGCTCGTCGCGACTCTCGACGCGCCGATGCTCGTCCACGTCGCCGTCGTCGGGATCGTAGGCGCGGCGGGATACCTCGCCGCGCTGCGCGCGTGGTTCCCGGCGCCGTGGGCAGACCTCGCGGCGGCGCTGCGGCGAATCGTCCCGGCTCGGCTGCTCGTCGTGCTGCCGCGCAGGCTGGCGCCCTCCTCGAGCGGCGCCTGAGCGCGCAAGTCCGCAGGCACGAGGGGCGTTTCTGACGCGATGAGCACTACACCCGCAGGCCCCGTGTCGTCGCCCGTCGCAGACCACGCCTCGACGACCACCGGCGGCGCTGCGCGGGAGCATGCCATCGACGCCCTGCGTGCGCTCAGTGAGCGTGTCCTCTCGGAACCGCGGCGCGACGCGCTGCTGCGCGTCCTGCGCCCACTGCTGTACCGCGGCGACAGCGTGAGCTGCCCGTGCTGCCGCAACGACTTCAGCCGCCTCGTCACCCACCGCGGGGTTCCGAACGTCCGCTGCCCCTCCTGCGGTTCGATGGAGCGCCATCGGCTGCTGTGGCTCTACCTGCAGCAGCGCACCGACGTTCAGACGCGTCGCTACCGCGTGCTGCACATGGCCCCCGAGGCGAGCATCCAGCGGATCCTGCGGCGGCTGCCGAACATCGAGTACGTCAGCGCTGATCTGGACTCCTGGCGGGCGGACGTCCACTGCGACATCCAGGATCTCCCGTTCTCCGACGAGAGCTTCGACATCGTGATCTGCAACCACGTGCTCGAGCACATCCCTGACGATCGCGGCGCGATGTCCGAGCTCGTTCGCGTCATGGCGCCCGGAGCGTGGGCGGTCCTCATGTGCCCGATCGCCCGGCAGTGCGCGACCACCTTCGAGGACCCGGAGGTCCGCACGCCGGCGGACGCGCTGCGCGCGTACGGTCAGGAGGATCACGTGCGGCTGTACGGATCGGACTATCGCGACCGGCTCGAGGACGCCGGATTCGCCGTAAGCGTCGATCGCTTCCTCGACGACATCGCACCAGAGGTCATCGAGCGCTACGCGCTGCGCCGAACGCACGACCTCTTCGAGGAGGACGACATCTACATCGGGCGTAAGCCATGACATCGCGCCTGGCGGTCGTCGTCGCCTTCCTCAACGAAGAGGAATACCTCCCGACGCTGCTCGCGTCGATCGCCGGACAGACGCGCCAGCCGGACGAGCTGCTGCTCGTCGACGACGGCTCCACCGATGCGTCGCACGAGATCGTGCAGGCCTTCGCGGCTGAGCATCCGTATGCCCGTGCCCTGCGGCGCCCACCGCGCCCCCCGGAGCACGACCGTCTCGCGACCGCTGCCGAGCTGCTCGCGTTCCAGTGGGGCGTCCGCCAGCTCTCGGAGACGCCGGACATCGTCGTCAAGCTCGACGCAGACCTGCGCCTTGTGCCGACGCTGTTCGAGGCGGCCGAGCGCGAGCTCCTCGGAGACGCAGCGCTCGGCATCACGGGAACCTACCTCGCCGTCGAGCTGCCCGACGGACAGCTCGAGCGCGAGTTCAACGCGCCGGACAACGTGCGGGGCCCGAACAAGTTCTACCGCTGGGCCTGCTACGAAGCGATCCAGCCGCTCGACGCTCATCTGGGCTGGGACATGATCGATGAGCTCAAGGCGAAGATGGCGGGCTGGGACGTCCGCAGCCTCTCGGTTGCGGAGGGCGACTCCGTCCACCTGCGGCCCACCGGCCTCTACGACGGTCGCCTACGCGCGTTCCGCCGCTGGGGCCTCTGCGCGTGGGCGTACGGGCAGCACCCCCTCCTCGTCGTCGGCGGCGGCGTCATGCGCTTCGGGCGCAAGCCGTACGTCATCGGCGGGATGAGCTACATCCTCGGCTGGGCGCTCGCCGGGGTGCGCCGCGCGCCGCGCGCCGAGCCCGAGATCTGCGCGTTCGTCCGGCGCGAGAAGCTGCGCTACGTCCGGCGCAACCTGCGCCGCCCGAGCCGAGCGCTATTCCTGCGCTCGTAAGGTCCCGTCCCTGCAGTCGCGCGAACGTCGCCGCGCGCGACGGGCGACGACGGGCTGCCCTCCGGGGTGCGACGTCGAGCGCCGGCGGACCCGCACTCGCCGCGCTCACCGCAGCGCGAAGTCGCGCTCGCGGCGGTGAGCGTCGTCGGTGGCGGTGCCGCCGCCGTCTTCCTGCTCGGCGGCGAGCTGCCAGCCGCGACGCACGCGCGCGGCGAAGATCGCGGCCGCGGCCGCAAGGCCGAACACGAACAAGAAGGCGAGCACGCTGACCTGCAAGCTGACCCCGCCATTGATGACGTCGCCGGTGGCACGCCCGAGCTGCTGGAGCCGGACCTTCCGCTCGGGAGCGACGCCTTGCACGCGGCTCTGCTGCGCGAGGTAATCGCGCATGCCGTCGACGGCGGCGTTGGCGAGGTTCGCGGCGGTCTGCGCCGTGGGCGCCTGAGAGTAGATGCGCAGGATCGGAACACTCGGATCGCCGATGATGCTCAGGCGGTACTGCTTCGTCGATCGCAGCAGGTCGCTTGTGCGTTGTTTCTCGGCGCCCGCGCCGGCAAGCGGCCGCGGAGAGTTCGGGGTGCGCGGGGTCGAGACCCGGATGACACCGGGCGGGACACCCGCGCGCCGCCCGATGTACGCGACGACGGGGTCACTCGCCATGACGTTGCCCATGAGCACCGCGCGGTTCGTCATCGACTCGATGTCGAACAGATCCTGTTTGAGGTCGACCACCGCGCTGCGCGGCGTATCGACGAGCACCTCGGTGGAGGCGGAGGCCATCTCGAGTGAGCGCGGCTCGAGCCGCGGAGGAAGCAGCCCGACCTTGTGCGTCAGCAACAGCGACGCGAAGAGCGCGACGAGCGCGCACAGCACCACGCCGAAGCGTACGTTCCACAGTTCCCACAGATGCTTGCCGAGCTCCATCGTGACTAAAGGGCGACCTGCGCGCCGTCGCCGATCGACATCCGCACCGCGCTCGGCATGTCGAAGCGGCGGACGACGCTCGCGCCGCGGCCGATGATGCTCGTCTCCAGGCGGGTGCCGACGAACAGCAGCTGGGCGTCGTCCATGACGATCGAGTGCTCGATCTCGGTGCCCTCGACGCGCACGCCGGCGCCGATCGACGTGTAGGGACCGACGTAGGAGTCGATGAGCTTTGAGCGCGGGCCGATGACGGCGGGCCCGCGCACGAGCGTGTTGCGCACGGTCGCCGACGGGTCGATCACGACCGCGCCCTGGATCTCGCACCCGTCCAGCGCCACACCGTCGACATCTGTCGATATGCCGGTGAGTGCGTGCCGGTTGGCCTCCAGCAGCGACGACTCACTGCCGTGACAGGCGAGGCAACCCTCGACGTCGAGCACGCGGACATGGGAGCCGTGCCCGCGCAGGCGTGCCAGCGGATCGCGCCCGGCGGGGGTGTCGAGCATGATCGACACCGCGCCTGGCGACAGCAGGTAGCCGCCCGGCATGGACCCCGGCGGCTTGGGCGCGGGGGGGCGGACGAGCATCAGCGCCAGCGCGTCGACGTCGTCGCGCGCGAAGCCGACGACGTGCTCGCGCAGACCGGCGCGCAGCATCGCGTCGGCACGCTGCACGAGCACCGGCTCGCCGTCGACGAAGTCGTGCGCTGCGCCGAGCGCCGCGATCACGTCGCTGCCGGGATCGCAGGGTATGCAGGTGATCGTCATGTCCCAGCGCGACCCGTCTTCCACGGCGTCGCAGAACGCGCGCGTGCTGCGCTCCTCGACCAGCAGCGCCGTCTCGAGCACCCCAGCGCCCCGCAGCGCGTCGAGCGTGTGGAACAGGATCGGCTTCGTCGCGACCGGCACGAGTGGCTTGGGACCAGCGCCCACGCTGCTCCAGCGATGCTCGTTCGCGCTGGTCGTGGCGACGACGAGTGCACGGGCGATCTCCATGGCTACCAACGGTTCAGGACGGTCGCTACTGCCGCGCGCGCCGCGATCCGCCTAAATTTCTTCTCGGAAGCGCGCGGGTGTGGCGCGCGTTTATGCGGCGTGGCCGATACCACCCTCAGCTACGCGCAGGCCCGCGAGCGGGCGATCATGCTGCCCGCCGCTCAGGCCGAGTCGCGTGCGACGGCGATCGCCTGCCGCACGCTCGATGTCGTCGTGGCTGCGATCGCGCTGATCGTCCTGGCGCCGATGCTGCTCGTCATCGCGCTCGCGATCCGGCTGGACTCGTCGGGCCCGGCGCTGTTCCGGCAGGAGCGCTGGGGTCGTGGCACACGTAGGTTCGTCGTCAACAAGTTCCGCACGATGCACGTCGACACGCCCAACGACGAGCACGTCGCCTATGTCCAGCGCCTCATAGCCGGCGACGCCGAGCGCAAGCAGAAGCTCTTCAAGCTCGTCGCCGACGAGCGCGTGACGCGCGTCGGTCGCATCCTGCGCAAGTCGAGCCTCGACGAGCTGCCCCAGCTGATCAACGTCCTGCTCGGCGCGATGTCGCTCGTCGGCCCGCGCCCGTGCCTCGAGTACGAGGCCGAGAAGTACCCGCCGCACGCCTTCGGGCGCTTCGCAGTCAAGCCGGGGATCACCGGTCTGTGGCAGGTGTCGGGCCGCTCGCAGCTGAGCTTCGACGAGATGATCGCGCTCGACCTGGAGTACGCGCAGCGCCGCTCGTTCTGGCTCAACGTCCGCATCCTTCTGCGCACGCTGCCGGTCGTGCTGCTCGGGCGCGGGGCCGCCTGAGCGCCTACGGCGCTACCACGAGGCGGCCCTCGCGCTCGCTGGCGTAGGCGACTGTCGCTTCGAAGCCGGTTTGTCCCTCGACGGCCCCGCGGTCGTCGATCCGCAGGCCCTCGCGCTGTCGCCACCACCGCGCCACATCGCGCGGTAGAGCATGCCAGCCGTCGTCGTGCTCTGCGAGATGCGCCAGGAACGCTTCGTAGCGGTCCAGATAGGGCTGCTCGACGACGTAGTCGGGGTGGACGATGAGGTTGACCAAGCCGTGGTGGCGGCGCAGCCACTCGGTCTTGCGCCGCCACAGCTCGATCCCGGGCGAGCGGAGGATCTCCCACACCGTGTGATCCTGGGTGAGCGTGATCGGCAGCTCGACCACGTCGCCGAAGAAGAACGGCATGATCGAGCAGCAGCCGCCGGGCTGGGGCTCGAAGGGATCGGAGTCGGGGAACGAGCTGTCGTACTCGACGGGCAGCTCGTGCATCCAGGCGCCGTTGCGTCCGGTTGCCGGCGAGCGGAAGCCGGCGACGTCCCATGCCTTCACGTAGTGCGCGATCTTCGGCAGGTTGTCCTCGAACGTCTCGCGCGTCGAGAACAGCTTGCCGTCGTGACGGATCCCGTGCAGACCGATCTCGCAACCCGCCGCTCGCACCTCCTCGAACAGCCCGTCCGGGATCGGGTACCACTCCGCGACGAAGTTCCATGAGGAGACGAAGCCGTAGCGACGCTCGAGCTCGATGACGCGCATGACGTTCGCGACGCCTGCCGGCCCCTCGACGTCGTGCGTCAGGACCGCGGCGAAGCGCTTGCCGCCGGGCCAGAAGTTCACGAACGGCAGGCGGTCGCCGCCGGATGCCCGAAGGCGCGCCAGCAGCTGCGCGTCGCGGTGCTCGACGAGCGTGGATTCGAACGGCCACGCGGGGAACGTCGCGCGCGCCTGGCGCGGCGCGTACGCGCGGCGTAGCGCGAGCTGCAGCCGGCGCGGCACGAACGGCTTGAGGGCGTAGTAGGCCTCGAGCTTGCGCGAGCGGTTCGACGCTCCGCGGTAGCGCTCGTAGAGGAGGTCGTCAGGGTCGGTGACGGTCATCAGAGGTCACGGTAGAGCGGCGCGCCCGATGCGGCCGGCAGGCGACGATCCGCTCGGCACGGCTCTGGCCGTCGCGATCGGGCGATGCATAGAGAGAGCGCGCGTCAGGCTCGCTCGACCGCCAGCGCCGCGAATCGCGTGGCGATCTCGCAGGAGGCCGCGACGACGAGGGTGCGGCGGTCCGTCAGCGGCACGTAGAGCACCGGGCCGCCGACCGTTCCGCAGTACCCCGTCCGGCCGGCGACCGGGACCGCCCTTCGGTCGCGCATCTGCTCGCGCAACCGCTCGACGCTCGCGTCCTGCGCCGCCAGCGTGACGTACCGCTCGCCGGACTCGGTCTGGTAGATGCACGTCGGACCCAACGGGGCCTCGAGCGGCTCGACGATCGCCATGCCGATGATCTCGCGCGCCTGTTCCCTCGTGACGAGAGAGCAGGGACGGCTCGCGCTCGGAGGCTGCTCCTTCTGCTGGCGCGGCGTCTGCTGCGGCGCGACCATCGGCTTCGAGCGGTGCAGCGCGGTGGTGCCGTGCTGCGTCTTCGTGCCGGCGGGCTGCGACGGCCGCGGCAGCGTCCCGTCGGCCTGGCGGGGAGCCTCGGGGTCAGACTGCTCGCTGGGCGGGATCCTGGTCGGCGTCGGATTGGGGAGCGCCACGAGCGGGTTGGAGGCGCTGCCCGGCGGGTCCTTGGCGCCACCGCCGGCGCCGCTGGCGGCGGCGAACAGGACGACGACGATCAGCGACGGGAAGGCGATGCGTGCGAACCTCATGTCGTGACACCTCGCGGTTCGGCTGCGGCAGATGGAGTGCGCGGCAGGAGGATGCTGTGTGCGGCGTGCATGTCGCGGGCTATGGCGCGGTCGCGTCGAACAGCACGTCGACCCAGTAGTTGGACCCGTTGAAGCTGCTCTGGGGGAACGCCGTGGAGGAGCCGTAGGAGTACAGGCCGTTCGGCGTCAGGGCGTTGGACGGGGCGTGCAGCGGGGGGTTGTCGACGCCGCTGGTCCCGAACTGCGCCGACGTGACCGAGTAGCGGCCGTTGGGCGCGTGGTAGCTCGCGACGTAAGTCGTGCCGGCGGTGATGGCCACGGGCGTGGAGAACGCCACCGTCTGCCAGCCGCTCGGCGTCTCGCCGCTGAACGTCGCCTGGGCGAGCAGCGTCCCGTTCTCGGTCCAGAGGCTGCCGACGTGCGTGCCCGTGTTGAGCGCCGACTTGTAGAAGCGGACCCCGGCGACCGTCCCGGCGACGTCCGAGGTGAACTTCACGCCGAGGTTCACCCCGCCGTTGTCGCCCGAGTCGACCGTCGCCGGCGTGCCGAAGTCGAAGATCGAGTGCTTCGGCGTGACGGCGTTGGACGCGGCCGAGTCCGGTCCGTCGCCGGCGGCGTTCGTCGCCCGGACGCGGAAGCTGTAGCTCGTGCCGTTCGTCAGGCCCGTCACGTGCGCGCTCGTCGCCGAGCCGGCCACGGTCGTCGCCGCCTGCGCGATCGAGCCGACGTACGGCGTGACGGTGTACCCCGTGATCTCGCTGCCGCCGTCACTGGCGGGCGCGCTCCAGCTGACGTTGGCGGACTTCGTGTCGGCCTTCGCGACGACGTCGGTCGGGGCGTCGGGCGGCGCCGCTGCCGTCGGCGTGATCGCGTTGGACGGCGCCGACTCGGGGCTCGTGCCGCCGCTGTTGGACGCCCTCACCGTGAAGGTGTACTCGGTCCCGGCCGTCAGCCCCGTCACCGTCGTGCTCGTCGCCCTCGAGTGGCGCAGCCAGGGTCGCGCGTCCTACTCGCGGGTCGGCCGTGGAGGGCCGCGGGTGAGCGCGACGGTACGCCTCGGCCGCCGCACGCCGCTGGCACTGCTGGTGACGGGCGCCGTCGCGGGAGTGTCGCTCGGCGTACCGGCCGCCGCGCTCGTCTACTGGAGCGCCGTCGGCGCCTCGCGCGGTCTGCCACTCGCCGACCTGACCAGCGCGGCGGCCACGTCGCTCGGCTTCGCCGCGCTCGGTGCGGTCGTCACGACGCTGCTCGCCGTGCCCGTCGGGGTGCTCGCGGCACGCCGCCGCGGCCGGCTGCCCCGTCTGCTGGAGCGCACGGCGTACGTCGGCCACGCCCTGCCCGGGATCGTCGTCGCCTTCTCGCTCGTCTTCCTCGCCGTG
>JAHWJM010000005.1 GCA_019348435.1 Actinomycetota bacterium | reverse complement strand
ATGCGCGGAGAGATGCCCTCCTTGCAGGTGCTCGGTGACCGCTGAGCCCATGCGGATACGTCCTGACGTGGCGGCACGGCCGCGGCGAGGACCCGTGGCGCCTTGCGCAGCGCGGAGCGAGGCTACGGCCGCGCGCGGTCGGTTTCGTGCGAGTATGGCGCCGTGGTGTTCTTTCGCCGCGACAAGCCTCACCGTGCGGCAGCCGGGCGCGAAGCCGGCAGCGCAGACGGCTTCGCTGCGACGCCCGGCGACGACCTCGAGCGGCTGGTCCCCGAGCTTGCGCAGGTCGTCCTCGAGAGCATGAACGACGCTCCTCTCGAGCGCGACACGCTGGAGCTGCTGCAGGTGGGCCTGCCCCACCTCATCCAGCGTGAGTGCTCCGACGACGCCGTCCTTGCCGGTCAGACGGCCGCGCGGCTCGGCTACCTCACGCGCGCGGCGGAGTTCGCGATGTTCGACGGCGGCCTCGAGCCCGATGCGGACCTCGCCGCGACCTTGGCGGCGAGGCTCGACGAGGCACAGGGGGACGCGACGCCGGCCGTCGACGCCATGGCGGAGCTCGCCGCCGATCTGGCCCAGAGCGAGGCGGTCGATCCCTCGCCCGGCGAGGGTGGGCCGTCCTGGACGCTACCGGGGTTCGGCGGCGACGTCCGAGGCAGGGTGCGCGACGACCTCGTGTTGCGCATCCGGTGTCCGCCGGACATCGCCGCTGAGGACCTGAAGCGCACGTGGAAGTACGGCTACTTCCTCTGCGCGCTCGACGAGCTCTGCGAGGCATAGGCGCGCAGGAACGTGGCGTGACTGCTCTGGACGGCCGTGATGTCCGTGACGAGCTCTTCGAGGTGGCGCCGTCCTCTTGCCGTCAGGCGATACAGGCGACGTCCCGGACCGGCGGCGGGGTGCATCCAGCGTGACCGAAGCCACCCGTCGTGCTCGAGCTGTCGCAGGACGCGATACAGCGCGCCGGGATCGGCGTGGACCTGCTGGTCGGCAAGCGCGCGGCGCAAGCCATAGCCGTACGACGCTCCCGCCTCGAGCAGCAACAACAGCCACGCGGCGAGCAACTGGTTCCCGACCGCTGGCGCCACGCCCTCCTGTGATGGCCGCGCTTGCTCGGCGCCCTCGCACAGCACGGCGTCCTCGTTGTCGGGCTGCTGTGACGGCCCCCGCGCGTGGTCGGGGCCATTGTGGCGGTTGTGGGTGTGCGCGTGCTCGTCGTCGCGGTGGTAGGCGCGTAGGAATGTCTCGTGCAGTTGCCAGCTTGCGCCAATGCTCTCGGCAAGCCCCGCGAGCCTACGGCAGCCCGCCGGGGTGAGGCGGTAGGAGCGCCGCCGCGGACCGACGTCCGACGCCGTCCAGCGCGACGTGACGGCGCCCTCGAGATCCAGCGCGCGCAGCCTGCGATAGGCGTGATGCGACTCGATGCTGATGCCGCGGTCGCTCAGGCGGCCGACGAGGGCTCGGCCGTAGCTCTCGGCATCGCGGAGCGACAGCAGCAGCCAGCCGTCCAGTAGCCCCGGCGCAGGCGGCGACTTCCTGGGGGCGTACCGCGGCGATGGCACGACTGGCTACAACGCGGTCGAGGCGGTCTGAAACGGTCGCATATTGTATGTGTGCCAGACACATAGGCGAATTGCAAGCCCGCGCCCGCCGGCGTCGCGTTGGACGCGCGGTCAGCGCAGCGAGGAGTAGCGCCGAGGCCCGGGCTCGCCATAGGAGGCGAAACCGCCACGACGCGGGCTCCTCCCTCTCGACTAACAGATGCGTGGCAGTGGATCGCCGACGAGCTGATCCATGACGCGCTTGCCTCCGAAGGCGGTGGCCATCAGGACCATGCCTTGGGGTTCGGTCTTGCATTCGCCGATTTCGGCGGCTTGTTCGCCGCCCGGCATGGACCGCAGTGCGGTCAGCGCTGCGTTCGCGGCCTCGGGGGCGACGATCGCAACAAGCTTTCCCTCGTTGGCGACGTGCATCGGATCGATTCCGAGGATCTCCGCGGCTCCTGCCACTGCCGGGTGCACTGGCACCGCGGCCTCGTTGATGACCATCGCGACACGCGATGCTCGTGCGAGCTCGTTGAGGACCGATGCGACGCCGCCGCGCGTCGCGTCGCGCAAACAGCGCAGCGATCCACCGGCCTGGTCAAGCAGCGTGTCGACCATCGGCCACAGACATTGGGTATCGGACGTGATGTCGGCATCGAGCTCGAACTCGCCGCGTGCGAGCATGATCGCGGTGCCGTGATCGCCGATCCGACCGGAGACGAGGATCTTGTCGCCGGGCTGCAGCGACGCGGGCGAGAGGTTCGCGCGGTCATCGAGAACGCCGATGCCGGTCGTGCAGATGTACATCTGATCACACGCGCCACGCTCGACGACCTTCGTGTCCCCGGCGACGATCGGCACCCCCGCGTCGGCTGCTGCGGCGGCGATCGCCGCGACCTGCTCTTTGAGGATGTCGGCCGACAGGCCCTCCTCGAGGATCAGCGACAGCGACAGCGCGACCGGCCGCGCGCCCGCCATCGCGACGTCGTTGAGCGTGCCGTTGACCGCCAGCTCACCGATCGTGCCGCCCGGAAAGCTGATCGGATTGACGACAAACGAGTCGGTCGTCATCGCGACATGGCCGCCCAGCAGCGACACCGTGCCGGCGTCGGCCAGCGCCTCCAGCGTCTCGTTGGCAAACGCCGGGACCAGCAGCCCCTCGATCAAACTCGCCGTCGCCTTGCCACCGGCACCGTGCGCCATCGTGATCTGCGTATCACGAAACTTCTGGCGCTTGGCGCGCGCCGTCTCGATGATGCTCAGCACCTTCTGCTCGCGCTCGGAAACCGGAGAGCTCACTAGACGACCTCGCGCTCGCGGGCAAAGCGCCCGTAGTTGTAATACGCCGCGCAGGCGCCCTCACTGGAGACCATGCACGTGCCGATCGGGCGCTCCGGCGTGCAGCCCGAACCAAACACCTTGCACTCCCACGGCTTGATGACGCCCTTGAGCACCTCACCGCACTGACAGGCCTTCGGATCGGCGATCCGGATACCCGGCACGCTGTAGGCGATCTCGGCATCCATATCGGCATAGGCCTCAGAAAGCTTCAAGCCGCTTTGGGAGATAAAGCCCATCCCGCGCCACTCAAAATGCGGGCGCAGCTCAAAGACCTCGGCCATGACCTGCAAGGCGCGCGGGTTGCCCTCCCACGGCACGACACGCGCATACTGATTTTCGACCTCACAACGCCCCTGCTTGAGCTGCGTGAGGATCATGTGGATCGCGTGCAGCACATCCAACGGCTCAAACCCGGCGACCGCGATCGGCTTGTGATACTCGTCGGGGATAAACGAAAACGGGCGCACCCCCACGACCGTCGAGACATGCCCCGGGCCGATGAAGCCATCCAGGCGCAGATCGGGCGAATCGAGCAACGCGCGCAACGGCGGCACGATCGTCACGTGGTTGCACATACAAAAGAAGTTCGCCACGCCCTCGGCCTTGGCGCGCTTGAGCGTCAACGCCGTCGACGGGGCCGTCGTCTCAAAGCCGATCGCAAAGAAGACCACCGGACGCTCCGGGTTGGTCTTCGCGATCCGCAACGCATCCAGCGGCGAATAGACCATCCGGATGTCGGCGCCCTCGGCCTTGGCGTCAAGCAACGTCCCAGCCGAACCCGGCACGCGCAACATGTCGCCAAAGCACGTAAAGATCACCTCGGGCTCATGCGCCAGCGAGATCGCATCATCGACGCGGCCCATCGGAATCACGCACACCGGACAACCCGGCCCATGCACAAGCTCGACGTTCGCCGGCAGCAAATCATCGATCCCGTACTTATAGATCGAATGCGTATGCCCGCCGCAAACCTCCATGAACTTGTAATGACGGCCCGGCTCTACGAGGCCCAAGATCTCGCCCGCCAGCACCTCCCCCAACGCGGGATCGCGAAACTCGTCGACATACTTCATTGCGGGGCCTCCTCGGTAAGCCTTGCGATCGCAGTGCCGGCGTGGACAAGGAGCCGATCCCCCGGCGCCACCGGCGCAACCAGGTCAATCTCAACCGTCTCCGAACGCCCATCCTCATCAGCGCACAACGCCAGCCCCCGCCCCTCGTCGAGGCGCAACACCGTCAGCGCAATCGCGACATCGCCGCACGTGATGCAACCCGTCGCGTAGTCACAAGCCGGCGCCAGGGCGGAAGCCGCGTCTTGCGCCTCATCACGGATGTTCTCGGGGTGCTCGCCCATGCTGCCCAGGATACGCCGTGTCTGGAAGTCCTGGGCCATCTACAGCGTCTCCCGCAGGTCGCGCGCCGTCGCGATGCGCTCGAGCTTCTCCAGCGAACGCGTTTCGATCTGCCGGATCCGCTGGCCCGAGAAGTTCAGCTGCCGGCCGATCTCGGTCGTCGAGCAGGGTTCTGTGCCGTTGAGGCCGTAGCGCAGCTCGAGGATCCTTCGCTCGCGCTCGTCGAGCATCCCCAGCAGCCACCGCACGATGTCGCCGTCGACGCCTGCAGTGACGCACTCAAACGGCGACGGCGTGTCGTCGGGCAGCAGATCCCCCAACACCGAGGCACCGTCGTCGCCGACGGGCTGCTCGAGCGAGACAGGCGTCTGCGCCCACGCCCGCAGCGCCACGACCTTGTCGGGCTCGATCCCGGTCAACTCGGCGATCTCCTGTGCTGTCGGCTCGCCCTCACGCTCGTCGCGCAGTCGCCGCTCCGCTTGGGCGACGGTGTTGAGCTGCGAGACGACGTTGGCGGGCACACGGATCGTGCGCGCCTTGTCGTTGAGCGCGCGGCCCAGCGCCTGACGGATCCACCACGTCGCGTACGTCGAGAAGCGAAAGCCCTTCTCGGCGTCGAACTTCTCGGCCGCCCGCATCAGACCCAGCGCGCCCTCTTGGATGAGGTCCGCTAGCGGCAGGCCCTGCCCGCGGTAGCGCTTGGCTATCGAGACCACGAGCCGCAGGTTCGCCGCCACCATGCGCTGCTTCGCGCGGACGTCTCCGCGCGCAACGCGGCGGGCGAGGTCTATCTCCTCCTCGGGCCGCAGCAGCGCGATCGCGCGGATGTCGCGTAGCAGCAGATCCAGCGTGTCCATCTCGAGCCGACGTTAGCACGACCGTGCGTGCTAAACCAGATTCTGCGGGCTAGTCTTGGCCTGTGGCCTCCGAGATCTCCACGCCGAAGGGGCGGCTGCGACGCGGCAGAGGGCCGCTGCGCGTCGCGATCCTCGAACGTGCCGCTGATCTGGCGTCGGTCGAAGGCCTTGACCAGCTCTCGATCGGGCGGTTGGCGCACGCGATGCAAATGAGCAAGAGCGGGCTGTACTCGTACTTCACGTCAAAGCAGGACCTTCAGCTCGCGACGATCGACTGCGCCTGGGGCATCTTCGAAGAGCGCGTGCTCGAGCCGGGCGACGACCCGCTGAACGCCCTGCTCGAGCGCTGGATCTCCTACTACGAACAAGAGGCCTTCAGGGGCGGCTGCCCCTTCGCGACCGCCGGCACCGAGTTCGCCAACCGCGAAGGGCCCGTCCGCGACGCCCTCGCCGCCGCCCTCGAGCGCCAGCTCGCAGCGCTCGAACACGCCGTCGCGCGCGCCCACGCCACGCGGCTGCTGACCGATACCGATCCCCGCCAACTCGCCTTCGAACTGCACGCGGTGCTCACCGCCGCCAACCAGCGGTACCGACTCAGCCGCGACCGCGCGTCGTTCACGCAGGCGCGAACCGCGATCGCCCGGCTGCTCGCGGAAGATCCGCCGCGACCGCAGCCCGCGCGGTTCGTCGAGCGGCAGCGATCCGCGATGGCGCGGGGCAACCTGCTCGGGGTTGACCACGTTGCCCTGGCGGTCGCAGACGTCGGCGCGATGCAGGCGTTTCTCTGCGATCACGTCGGGATGCGCACGCTCCACGCCAGCGGCGACAGCGTGATCGTCGGCGCTGATGCCGGCGCCACGAGCCTGAGCCTGATCCCGGCGGATGGCCCGCGAGAACCGGCTGCGCTTGCTCGCCTGGTGCTGCGCGTCGCCGACCTGCAGCGCGCCGTCGCGTCGCTTCCCGCCGACACCGACTGGCAAGAGGATGGGCCGGAGCTCGTGACGTTCGAGGGTCCGGAGGGGCTCCGGCTGGGGTTCACGGTCGTGCGCGGCGACGGGATCGACTACGACGTCGACCACATGGTCCTGTACGCGGCCGATCCGCAGGAAGCCAGGACGCTGCTGACCGACGTCGGATGCGCGTCGCAAGGCGAGACGGTGCGCATCGCCGACAAGCGCATCAGGCTTGAGGAACTGCCCGCGTGGAGCCAACGCCCACTGCTCGATCACATCGCCCTCGGCGTCGCATCGACCGGCGCCATCGCCGCCCGGCTGGGCGACCGCGTTCTCGAGACCCGCCGACCGCCCGACGACGATGCCGTGAGCATCATCCTGCCAGGGCCAGAGCGCATCAGGCTCGAATTCATCGCGCGTAGCGCGCGCAGCCGCGTTTGATCCGGGCACAGAAGCGGGCAGCAGCATCGTGCGGGTCAGCAATGCTCGCGCATCGCCATCCACTCCACGAGAAAGGACCGTTGACATGCGTCCAAAGAACACTGCCGGCGCGCTCTCGTTGTCGACTGCGATCGTCGTCGTGATCCTGCTGCTCCTGATCGCCATGCCGCTGGTGATCGCGCTGTAACGCGACGCTGGGACAGGCTGGCGCACCCCCCTTGCGCCGGCCGGGTCCCCGGCCGGCGGAGGGTCGCGACCTACTCCTTCGTGATGCCCATGCGCTTGAGCGCGGCGGCGGCGTGCGGAGACAGTTGCCCGGTCACGGGCACCCTGCGTCCGCCGACCGACGGCCAGGCGATGGGCGCGTCCGTACCGAGCGCCGCGTACTCTTGCTTCGGCGCGTTCGCTTGCTGCGGCGGGCTCGCTTGCTGCGGCGGGCTCGCTTGCTGCGGCGGGCTCGCTTGCTGCGGCGGGCTCGGACGGGCGGCCGGTTGGGCCGCCGGCGCCTTGTCCCGCGTGGCGCGCTTGCGAGGCTTTTTGAACATGTGTACCTCCGTCATCGAGGCGGATCGATCGCTACGGGAGTCTACCCGGCCTACCGCAGCACACGCCTCGGGATCGACTAGGCGGCCGGCGAGTCGGCGATGATCATGATCGCAGCTCATCTGCGAGCTGCAAGCGCGTTCCTGCTCGCCCCGACGGTGCGACTCGTACGCGTCCGACGTCGCCGTCACCGCTGGTACCGTCGCGGCATGATCCGCGTCGGGACCTGCTCGTGGGCCGACGAGAGCTTCGTCAAGGCCTACTACCCGCCGGGCGTCGACCGCCTGCGCTACTACGCCGAGCGCTTCGACGTGGTGGAGGCAAACGCCACGTACTATCGGCTGCCCGACGAGGCGCTTGTCGCGCAGTGGGCCCACAAGCTCCCGGACGGCTTCGTGATGCACGTCAAGGCTTTCGGGCTGATGACGCGCCATCCGGTGAAGCTCGCTGCGCTGCCAGAGGACCTGCGCGGCGAGGTACCGGTCGATGACCGTGGGCGCGTCGATCGTCCGCCGGCTGAGCTGCGTGAAGAGGTGTTTCGCCGCTTCATCACGGCTCTCGAGCCGCTGCGCGAGGCAGGCAAGCTCGGCGGCATCCTGATGCAGTTGGCGCCCTACGTGGTCCCGAAGCAGAGCTCCTACGACTATCTGGTATGGGCCCGCGAGCAGCTCGGCAGCCACACGATGCTCGTCGAGTTTCGCCACAAGGCGTGGTTCGAGCAGGCCGAGCAGAGCCTCGACTTCCTCGAAGGGCACGGCATGACGTACGTCACGGTCGACACGCCGGTGTTCCCGGTCGTCGTGGCGCGGACCGGATCGGACGCCTATGTCCGCTTTCACGGCCGCAACAGAGACACCTGGTACAGGCGCACCGGCTCGACCGCCGAGCGCTTCGACTATCTGTACTCGGAGACCGAGCTGGCCGACTGGGCGTGCACCCTGCGAGAGCTCGCCGACGAGGGCGCCGAGAACGTCTACGCGATGTTCAACAACAACGGCCGCTCAGCCGCGGCTGACGCGCCGAAGCATCTCGTCGGCGAGCCGGTGGGCGAACACGTCGCGCAGGCGCCGACGAACGCCGCGACCCTGAAGGCGGTGCTCGAGCAGGGGTGACCGCTAGTGCAGCGGCTTGCCGCCGGTCGCGCCGATCACCTCGCCGCTGATGTACTGCGACTCCGCGGTGGCGAGGAACACGTACAGCGGCGCGAGCTCGCCGGGCTGACCGGCCCGGCCCAACGGCGTGTCCGCACCGAACTGCGCGTTCTCCTCCGCCGCAAGGCTCATCGCCACGAGCGGCGTCCAGATGGGCCCTGGCGCGACGCCGTTGACGCGGATCCCGCGCTCGGCGACCTCCTGCGCGAGCGCCTTCGTGAACGTGCTGATCGCGCCCTTCGTCGCGGCGTAGTGCAGCAGCGACGGCGACGGCTGCGCGGCCTGGATCGACGTCGTGTTGATGATCGTCGAGCCCGGCTCCATCACCGGCACGGCGGCTTGGCAGAGGTGGAACATCGCGATGATGTTCGTGCGAAAGACGAACTCGATCTCCTCGGGCGGGATCTCCAGGAACGAGTCGTAGGCCATCTGGTACGCGGCGTTGTTGACGAGCACGTCGAGGCGGCCGAGCTCGCCGACGGCCTGGTCGACCAACGACCGCGCGTGGTCGCGGTCGCCGATGTCGCCGGGCACCGTCAGGCAGCGCCGGCCCGCCTCCTCGACGAGCTGCTTCGTCTCGGCGGCGTCGTCGTCCTCCTTCCAGTACGAGCACAGGAGGTCGGCGCCCTCGCGCGCGAACGCGAGCGCGACCGCCCGGCCGATCCCGGAGTCGCCGCCCGTGATGAGCGCGACCTTGTCGCGCAGGCGGCCGTGCCCCACGTACGTGTGCTCGCCGTGGTCGGCCAGGGGCTGCATGTCGGCCTCGCGGCCCGGCGGCGCCTGCTCCTGCTCGGGAAACGGCGGCGTCGGCTCGGCGTGCGTCGGGTCTGATGTCCGTGAACTCATGCGCCGCGGGATACCCGCACGGCGGCCGTCCATTACCCGTCGCCGGGCTGGTGCTCGAAGTCGCGCTCGAGCACGAAGAAGAGCTGCTCGGCGCCCCACACGTGGCGCACGCCCTCCATCCGGAAGCCGAGCTTCTCGAGCACGTGCCGCGAGCCGTGATTCGCCTCGCGCGTGATCGCCACGAGGCGGTCCATGCCCAGCGGCCCGAACGCCTCGGCGATGACGGCGCGCGCAGCCTCCGTCGCGTAGCCGCGGCCCCACCACCGCGCGCCGAACGCGTAGCCGAGCGCCACGTCGGGGCCGTCGGGAGACAGCGGGAAGAGGCCGGCCTCGCCGACGAGCAGGCCGCTCTCGCGCTCGATCACCGGCCAGAACGAGAACCCGCTGACGTCCTGCTGGGTCATCGAGCGTTCGAGCGCGAAGCGCGTGCCCGAGAGGTCCCGCGGTCCACCGAGCAGCCGCATCGCGTCGACGTCGCTGTAGAGCACCGCATGCAACTGCTCGAGGTCGTCGTCGACGTAGGGGCGCAGGACGAGTCGCTGGGTGAAGATCGGCAGCGCCATCGGGCCCCGATGGTGACGGGTCGGGCTGCACCCCTGCGCTACGGTGCCCGCCCACCGTGAGCGCGACCACGCAACCCGCGTCCGATGTCGCGCCCGCGAAGGCGGGGCTCACGGATCCCGCGAACGGCCGGCTGTGGCGGATCGGGCTCGTCGTCCTGCTGGTCGGCACGGCGGCGGGGATGTTCTGGCTCACGCGCGGGCTGACGTTCAACCTCGACGAGTGGACGGTCGTCACCGAACGCCGCGGCCCCGGCGCGCCGTCCCTGCTCGAGCCCCATAACGAGCATCTTTCACTGCTGCTGCTCGCGATCTTCCTGGCGCTGCTGGAGGTCGGCGGACTCGAGACCTTCGCGCTCATGATGGTGCCGCTCGTCGCGCTGCAGGTCACCCTCGGCTGGCTGCTGTTCGTCATCGCACGGCGCCGCGTGGGCGCCGGCGTCGCGCTCGGGGTGGCGGCGTTCGCGCTGCTGGCGGGCTTCGCCTACGAGAACTTCCTCATCCCCGGTCAGATGGGACAGATGCTCTCGATCGTGGCGGGCGTCGGAGCCTTCGCACTGCTCGACCGGCCGCGCACGCAGCGCACCGACTGGGGGCTGGCGCTGCTCATGGTCGTCGCCCTCAGCTCGTCGGGCATGGGGATCCCGGTCCTCCTGGGGATTGCGGTCGAGCTCGCGCTGACCGAGCAGGGGCGCGCCCGGCTGTGGGTCGTTGCGGGACCGTTCGCCCTGTACCTCGTCTGGTATCTGGGCTACGGCACGAACCGCGCTGCGCTCGAGGAGCTGTCGCTCAGCGCGCTCTGGGCCTGGACGGCGGCCAACCATGCGGCCGGCGCGATCATCGGCGAGCGCCAGATCGAGCCCGGCCAGCAGATGCTGATCGTCATCCTCGCGATCGTCGCCTACCGCTGCTTCCGGCTCGATCGCGCGGGGCGCGTCAGGCTGGCCGCGCTGGCGGCCACCCTGCTGACGTTCTATGCGCTGACCGCCATTTCGCGCCACGACATCGCGCCGCCGTCGTCCTCGCGCTACCTGACCGTCGGCGTCGTCTTCTTGCTGCTCATGCTCGTCGAGGCGGCGCGCGGCTGGAAGATCCGCCGCTGGGTCCCGTTCGTCGTGTTGGGCCTCGCCTGGGTCTCGTTCGGCAAGGCCGACGGCGGCGCCGACGCGCTGCGCGACGCGCGCGCGCTCTTCCTGCAGCGCTCCGAGCACGTCCGCGCGTCGCTCGGCGCGGTGGAGCTGCTCGGGCGCCAGCGCGTCTCCCCGACGTTCGAGGTCGCGCCGCTGGCGGCGCCGTTCCTCGAGGCCGGTCCGTGGTTTGAGACCGTTGACGAGCTGCGCGGCAACCCCGCCTACAGCGTCGCCGAGATCATGCGCGCGCCGCCCGACGTGCGCGCCTTCGCCGACGACACGCTCATCCGCGCCGGTGGCCTGCAGTTGCGTCCCGGCGGCGCGGTGTCGGCGACGTCGCAGCGCCGTTGCGTCGAGCCCGCGGACGCGACGGTGCCGCCGGCCGGAGTACGCGTCGAGGCCGGCGAGGAGAAGCCGATGACGGTGCGCGCGCGACGCTTCGGAACCGACTGGGTGATGGTCGGCGTGCTGCCGATCCCGGCGGGGCGCGCGATCGAGCTGCACCCGCTGCCCGACGCTGCGCCGGTTGCGTACGCCGTCCGGGCGCAGGGGGCGGCGCGCATCTGCCGCCTCGGCCCGCGAGGAGCCGAGGACGGCAGAGCACCGTAGATCAGCCGGTCACTTCCGTCAGCGTGATGCTGTCGACCGACGTCGCGATGATCGACGTCTCCGAGGCACGCCACGGGGCGTTGGCCGCGCACTCGAGGAAGAACTCCGTCGGCGCGCCGACGGTGCGCGTCAGCTGCATCGAGAACGTCGTCGGCGTCTGGCGGTCGTTGACGACGATCGTGCCCGTCGACGAGTGCGTCGGGCCGCCGGCGTTCAGCTTGCAAACGCCGCCGAGCGAGCCGTTGGCGCCGAGCAGCGCCTCGATCGGGTTCGTCGGGCCGGCGAAGGCGGTCATGACCATGTTGGCCTGCACCGAGTAGGCACCCGCGGGCACCGTCAGCGTCGCGACCCGGGTCATGACGTTGGCGGGCACGCCCTCGGGCCCGGCCTTGCGGATCACCTCATGGGCGACACGGCCGGTCGGCGCCGATCCAGCCTTCCTCTTGAGGAGGTTCTGCGTCCCCTTCGAGAGCTTCTTCGAGAGGATCGTGCCGTCCTTGATGTCGGAATGCGTGATCGTGCCGTTGCGGATCTGCTTGCCCGTGATCATGGTTGCCGCGACCGCACTGCCGGTGCAGGCGATGACCACTGCAACGATCGAGATGACGAGCGCCGGGCTGGGCGGTCGAAGCTTCATACGGTTCTCCCCCTGATTGTGTCCGGCTCGTTGTACCACTGGCTGGCGCGCGAAGGTGCCGGTGGCCGGACCATAGTCGCTCGCCACGACGATCTGAAGGTCATCCGCGAGGGCCCGCGCGTGGCCGGTAGCATCCGAGCTGTTGACTGACCAGTCAATCCGACATCCGTCCAGAGAGACCGCATGCGCGTCGCCGCCGTCCAACTGACCTCCACCGCCGACTTCGACGCGAACCTCGAACAGGCCGATCGCCTCACCCGCGCGGCCGCCGCCGACGGCGCGCGGCTCGTCCTCCTGCCCGAGAAGTGGAGCGCCCTGGGCCGCGGAGAGACGCTGGTCGCCGGCGCGCAGCCGCTCGACGGCCCGGCCATCGCGTGGGCGCGCGCGGCCGCCCGCGAACTGGGGATCGACCTCGTCGCGGGCTCGATCTCCGAGCGCATCGCCAACGAAGAGCGCCTGCGCAACACCTCCGTCCACGTCGGTCCCGACGGCGAGCTGCACGCCTCGTACCGCAAGGTGCACATGTTCGACGTCGTCGTCGAGGGCACGATCTACCACGAGTCAGAGCACGAGGAGGCGGGCGAGGAGCTCGTCGTCAGCCCGACCGCCGACGGCGTCGAGCTCGGCCTGAGCATCTGTTACGACATCCGCTTCCCGGAGATCTATCGGATCATGGCGATCCGCGGCGCGCGCGTCTTCACGCTGCCCGCCGCGTTCACCGTGCCGACGACGCGTGACCACTGGGAGGTCCTGCTGCGCGCTCGCGCGATCGAGGACCAGGCGTTCGTTGTCGCCGCCAACCAGATCGGCGAGCACGCGCCCGGTCTGCGCTCCGGCGGGCGCTCGATGATCGTCGACCCGTGGGGGATCGTGCTCGCGCACGCGCCCGACCGCGCGTGCCACATCGTCGCCGACCTCGACCTCGAGGCGCAGGCGCGCATCCGCCGCGAGCTGCCCGCGCTCGCCAACCGGCGCCCGAGCGCCTACAGCTGGCCGACCGAGGTGCGCGCGCGATGACGCCCTCGCGCGACGTCGAGCCGGCGAAGCCCGTCCAGCTCGACAAGCGGCGGATGATCCTCGACGCTGCCGTGGTCGCGTTCGCCACGCGCGGCTTCCATGCCTGCCGGGTGTCGGACATCGCCGACGAGGCGAACGTCGCCTACGGCCTCGTCTACCACTACTTTCGCTCCAAGGACGAGGTCCTCGACACGCTCTTCCTCGAGCGCTGGGACGTCCTGCTGGAGGTGATCGCGGAGATCGACGCGCAGCCGCTGCCGGCGCGCGAGAAGCTGCGCGCGATCGCCTCGTTCATCATCGAGTCCTATCGCCACGATCCCGATCTCATGAAGGTCATCATCGTCGAGGTCACGCGGGCGGCGAACTCGTTCGGCCGCACGCATCTGGCGAAGATCCGCGAGGCCTATGCCCTGATCGCCGACATCGTCGGCAAGGCGCAGGCCGACGGCACCTTCCGCACTGCGGTGACGCCGACCTTCGCGGCGCTCGCCTTCTACGGCGCGATCGAGCAGGTGCTGACCGGCTGGATCTTCGACACCCTGCCCCAGGGCGAGGCGGAGTTCGACCAGGCCAAGGCGTTCATCGTCGAGACGATCTGCGGTGGGCTGGACGCAGCCGCGGTGCGGTGACGAGCTTCCGCCCGACCCGTCTGACAGGATGCACGCGTGCCCACGAACGAAATGGCGAAGCGGCTCATCTGGTCCGGCCTGCTGGCCGGGCTCGGCGCGGTCGCGTCGATCGTCACCGCTCGCGCCGCCACGATGATTTGGCGGCGCATCTACGGGGAAGACCCGCCCGAATGAAGTTTGGCAAGCGAGGCGACAGCGACGACGCCGGGACGCCCAGCGAGACCGCCGGCGAGTCCTCCGAGCCCCCGCCGGTGCCCGCGCCCGCGCCCGTACCGCCGCAGCCGCTTCCGCCCGTCCCCGAGAGCCCGCCGCCGGTCGCGGAGCACGAGGTTCCCGTCGCCGAGCAGGAGGTTCCCGGCGCGCCGGCCGGCGAGGAGCTGCCCGTCGTCCAAGCCGAGCCGGTCGTCGAGGGCGAGGCCTACGAGGTGTTCGCCGACGACTCCGCCGACATGCTGACCGTCCATCAGCACGAGCCTGCGCAGCAGGCCTCGGCCATGCCCTATCCCGTCGCCGAGCAGCCCGTCTCCGTCGTCAGCTCCGGCCCTGGGCCGGCGCCGGTCGCGACCCTGGGCGACAGCGGCGAGGCCTTTGCCTCCGGACATGCCGCCGCACCCGGCCCCTCGTGGCAGGAGCCCGTGATGGAGCTCGCAGATGAGCGTCCCGAGCTCGTCGTCGCCGCAGCATTCGCCGGTGGCCTGCTGGCCGCCATGATCCTTCGGCGCCTTGGCAGCTGAGAGCCCCACCCACGACCTGTCTCAGACGGTCCAGGAGATCAGCGAGCGCGCCTCGCTGCTCGTTCGCGAGGAGATCGAGCTCGCCAAGGCCGAGGTCACCGAGAAGATCACCAAGCTCCTGCGCGGGATCGTCATCGGGGTGGCGGCGGGATTCTTCGTGTCCATCGGCGCGCTGTTTCTCCTGCACGGCATGGCCTGGCTGGCGTGGTACGTGCTGCCCACCGGAGACAAGCTGTCGTTCTTCTGGGGCTTCTTCGTCATCGCCGGCCTGCTGTTCCTGCTCGGCGGCGTCGCCGGGTACCTCGCGGCGAAGTTCTTCAAGCAGAGCACGCCGCCGGTGCCCTCGATGGCAATCGACGAGGCCGGCAAGATCAAGCGGACCTTCATGCGCAAGAAGAAGAATCACTAGTGCCCGCGCGCACGCCCGAGCAGATCCGCGCCTCGATCGAGGACAACCGGCGTGAGCTCGGCACCTCGATGGAGCGCTTGCACGCCGAGATCGCGGTGCTGACCGACTGGCGCGGGCAGATCCGCAAGCATCAGAAGAACGCCGTGATCGGCGCGGCCGTCGCCGGCTTCGTCATCGGCGGCGGGATCGCCGCCTTCGGCGGGCTCTTTCGCCGCAGGCGCTAGCCCCCGCGCCGTCCGGGGGGCACCTTAGATTCACCGGCGTGCCCGTGTGGGACGCCCTGACCACGCGCCAGATCGCGCGCATCCTCTTCACCGTCGCGGCGCTCTCGGCGTTGCTGTATCTGCTCGTGCAGCTGCGCAGCACGCTGCTGCTGCTGGGCGTCTCGGTCTTCCTGGCCGTCGCGCTCGGCCCAGCCGTCGACTTCTTCTCCCGCGGGCGCCTGCCGCGCGCCGCCGCCATTCTCATCGTCTACGTGCTCATCCTGTGCGTGTTCGCGGGCGTGCTGTCGCTCATCGTCCCGCCGGTCGTCAACGGTGCGACCGACCTGTCGCGGGACATCCCCGGCTACGTGTCGGATCTGCGCGACAGCGAAACGATCCGCAGCTTCGACAACAAGTACGACATCACGTCGAAGCTGCAGGAGGAGGCCGAGAAGCTGCCCGACAAGCTGGGCGACGCGGCAGGGGCGCTGCAGGGCATCGCGGCGGGCGTCGTCAACACCGCCTTCCAGTTGCTGACGATCCTCACGATGACGTTCTTTCTGCTGCTCGACGGCAGGCGGATCGCGAACTTCTTCATCACCCGCTTCGGGCGCCAGCGTGAGGACCGGTTGCGCGACGTCGCCGAGCGGATCTACAAGTCGACCTCGGGCTACGTCGCCGGCGCCCTGACGATCACGTCGATCAACGGCATCCTCACGTTCATCGTCCTCACGATCCTCGGCGTCCCGTTCGCGGTCCCGCTCGCCGTGCTCATGTCCTTCTTCGGCCTGATCCCGCTCGTCGGCGCGACGATCGGCGGCGTGATCATCCTGATCGTCACGCTGTTCAACGACTTCCCGAGCGCGACGCTCATCTACGGCGTCTTCCTCATCACCTACCAGCAGGTCGAGAACAACGTCCTGCAGCCGTTCATCTTCAAGCGGACCGTCAACGTGCCGCCGCTGGCGGTCATCGTCGCGATCCTCGCGGGCGCATCCGTCCTCGGCATCGTCGGCGCGCTCATCGCGATCCCGATTGCGGCGGCGCTGCAGATCGTCCTCAAGGAGTACTACGGCGGCCGGACCACGGTCTCAGGCACGGTCGTCCTGCCCGACGAGGTGCCGCCGCCGGACGGCCCGCCCTCGGATCCGCCTGCGCCGCCATCACCACCACCACCACCGCCGCCGCCGGCCAAGCCGCGGCCCAAGCCTCGCTCGACGACCCGCTCGAGGTGCGGGGGCGCGCCGCCGCGATGGCTGACGCGCCGACACGGGTCGCGATCCTCGGGTCGACCGGTTCGATCGGACGGCAGGCGCTCGACGTCATCGCGCAGCACCCCGACCGGTTCCTCGTGACGGCTCTGGCCGCAGGCTCGAACGCGGAACTCCTGGCGGCGCAGGCGCGGCAGTTCGATGTGCCCACGGTCGCGGTCGCGGACGCGGACGCCGCGGTGGCGCTGCGCGACACCCTGCCGCGGGGCGTGGACGTCATCGACGGTGCCGATGCCGCTGTGACCGTCGCGTCGGCCGGCGCCGACGTCGTGCCCGTCACCACCGGGTCGCGCACCCTCAAGGACGCGATCAACGAGGCGCTGCGGGACTGGGTGGCCAACGTGGAGGACACCCACTACATCATCGGGAGCGTCGTGGGCCCCGCGCCCTACCCCCGCATCGTGCGCGACTTCCAATCCGTCATAGGGATAGAGATGGAGGCCCAGGGCCGAGAGCGCTTCGGGGGCGACCCCGACGCCGTCGTCGCCTGCGTCGGCGGTGGGTCGAACGCGATCGGCATTTTTTCCGACTTCATCGATGACGGTGAGGTCGAGCTGATCGGCGTGGAAGCGGCGGGCAAGGGGCTCGACGGAACCGAGCACGGTGCGACCATCCTGCGCGGCTCGCCCGGCATTCTCCACGGTTCGCAAACGCTGGTGCTTCAGAACCAGGAGGGGCAGGTCAGCGACAGCTGGTCGGTCTCTGCGGGGCTCGACTATCCGGGGGTCGGCCCCGAGCATGCGCATCTGAAGCAGACCGGCCGCGCCCAATATGTCGCCATCGAGGACGGCGAAGCGCTCGACGCATTCTCCACGCTGGCACGCAGCGAGGGGATCGTCGCGGCCTTCGAATCGTCTCACGCCGTTGCGCACGCGCTGAAGCTTGCGGCGGCAGCGGAAAAGGAGACTGTCATCCTGGTCAACCTGTCCGGCCGCGGCGACAAGGACGTGGACACCGCCGCCCGCTGGTTCGGCCTGGTCACGGCCGAGGAGGTCGCGGAGGCCGAGCTGGTGCGGGCCCGCGAGGGCGAGCAGATCGTGCTGACGACGTACGGTCGCTCCAGCGGCTTCTGCGTCGATCCGATCGAGAAGAAGCCGCTCAACCACTTCCTGCCGGGCACGCCGGTGCTCTCGTTCGGCACCGCGGGTTGCAACCTGGGCTGTCGCTTCTGCCAGAACTGGGACATCTCGAAGTCGCGCGAGATGGACACGCTGGCCGATGCCGCCTCCCCCGAGGCCATTGCGCAGGCGGCGCAGCGGCTGGGCTGCGCGAGCGTCGCGTTCACGTACAACGACCCGGTGGTCTTCATGGAGTACGCGATCGATGTCGCCGACGCCTGCCGCCAGCGCGGGATCCGCACGGTCGCGGTCACTGCCGGTTATGTCTGCGATTCGCCGCGCCGCGAGTTCTTCGCACACATGGATGCGGCCAACGTCGACCTGAAGGCGTTCAGCGAATCCTTCTACGCCCGCACGTGCTCCGGGCATCTGCGGCCGGTCCTCGACACGCTGGAGTACCTCAGGCACGAGACCGACGTCTGGTTTGAGATCACGACCCTGCTGATCCCCGGCCTGAACGACTCCGACGAGGAGATCGACCGGATGACGAGCTGGATCGTCGAGCGGCTCGGCCGCGACGTGCCGATCCACTTCACGGCGTTTCATCCGGACTACAAGCTGCGCGACAGGCCGCCGACGCCGGCGGCGACGCTGTCGCGCGCGCGCTCGATCGCGATCGCCAACGGTGTGCGCTTCGCGTACACCGGCAACGTGCACGATCGCGATGGCGCCAGCACGTACTGCGGCGGGTGCGGCGATCTCGTCATCGAGCGCGACTGGTACCAGCTCGGCCGCTACATCCTCACCGACGACGGGCGCTGCCGGTCGTGCGACACGCCGCTGCCCGGCGTGTTCGCGGGCCCGCCCGGCGAGCAGGGACCGTGCCGTCAGCCGATCCGGCTGCAGCCGCGGGGGGTCTGACGGCCGGGCTCTTAGAGTCCCCTTCGTGGCGTACGTCGTCGCGAACTGGAAGATGTATCTCGGGCCGGCGGAGGCGATCGCCCTCTTCACGCGGGTGCAGGAGCGCCTGCGCGACGAGGCCGACGCCGGATTGCCGCTGCCGGACGTGATCGTGTGCCCGCCCGTGATCTCGCTGATGGCGATGCGCGACATCGCCGACCGCCGGGTGGTGCGGCTCGGTGCCCAGAACTGCCACTGGCAGTCGCGCGGGCCGCACACCGGCGAGATCTCGGCGTCCATGCTCACCGGGCTGGCGGAGTACGTCCTGGTCGGCCACAGCGAGCGGCGGCGGGCCGGCGAGACCGACGAGCAGATCGCCCGGAAGGTCGGCGCGGTCGCCGCCAACGCCATGATCCCGATCCTGTTCGTCGGTGAAGACGATCGCACCTCGGCGGCCGCCGAGCGCGCCGAGGAGCGCCTCGAGCGCGGGCTGGCGGAGGTGGATGTCAGCTACCAGCCGGTGCTCGTGGTCTACGAGCCCACCTGGGCGATCGGCGCCGACGCGCCGGCCGCTGCCGACCACGTGCGCAGCGTCGTCACGCGTCTGAAGCAGCGGCTGACGGACAGAGGCGCGCAGCGACCGGCGATCATCTACGGGGGGACGGTTACGGGCGACAACGTACACCGGTTCACCGGGATCGACGTGCTCGATGGCGTCGGGGCCACGCGAGCGACGCTGGACGAGCGCGAGTTCGTGACGATCGTGCGGCAGGTGGGGCGCGCCCGGCCGCAGCGCGCCGCAGGCTGAACGGATGCGCCTGCGGGCGCAATCGGCTGAGCCCCGCGATCAGCCCGCCACGCGCTCGGGCCGCACCCACCGCCGCTCGACATCGGCGGTGCGAACGGCGTCGAAGAGGGCCTGCACGCGCAGTGCCTCGTCGAGCGACGGATCGGGCGCGGCGCCCTCACGTATGGAGGCCCAGAAGCGGCGGGCGACGTGCTTGAACGCTTCCTGCGGCGAGGAGCTCAGCGGTCCCTCGACCTGTAGTTCCTCACCGCTGCGTCCCCAGGACAGCCGCCCGTCGGCGTCGAGCCTGACGGTGCCCTCCGCGCCGTGGATCTCGACGACGTCGCCGCGGTCGTGGCGCGCCGTCGCCACGAAGCTCACCACGCCAAGCCCGCCGCCGCGGAACCGGAGGAGGATGGCGAACGTGTCCTCGGCGCTCACCGGGCGCAGCTCTCCGTCGTCGGCGATGCGTTGCGCAACCGTCACCTCGGTCGCGGCGGCGACCGCCTCCACGTCGGGGAACAACTCGAGCAGCAGGTCGAGGTCGTGGACGCCGTAGCCCTGCAGACGGCCGCCGCCGAGGGTGGCGTCGTGTACCCACGTCCACGGACGCGAGCGCGGGTCCGCATGATCGGCGAACACCAGCGACACGCTTGCCAGCCGCGGGCTGCCCAGCACTTCGCGGCCGCGCTGCAGCAGGCGACGGCGAGTCTCCTCGAAGCGGCGCCCGTAGTTGACCGCCGCGACCACTCCCGCGCGACGCGACGCGGTGCTGATCTCACGCGCGGCGGCGAGGTCGTCGGCCAACGGCTTCTCGCACAACAGATGCAGCCCACGGTCGACCACCGCGCCGGCAAACTCGCGATGCGTCACCACGGGAGTTGCGATGTGCACCGCCTCGAGGCCCGGAAACCGCAAGAGCTCGTCGAGGTCCGCCGTCCCCAACTCGAGTCCAGCCTGCTCGGCCAGCTCGCGCGCGCGCTCGGGTCGACGAGACCACGCCGCCACCGGCTGGAACTCCTCCAGCTCCGCGTACACCGGAAGAGCGACCTTCGAGCCGTAACCGCCGCCGACCACCGCGACCCTTACCGGATCGCTCACGACGCATCACGACCAAGCTCACGAGAACATGGCGCTGCCAAGGCGGATCGGCTGGCGGGGCGCACGCGTGGCACGGACGCGTTGTACCCGAGACGAACGCGATCGTGTCGACGCATCTGCGGACCTCGCACTCCGACCGGGCGATCCTGGATTCGAACTACTGACCGCAGAGATGCACCGTGCTGCCCTGCCCGGCCATCGCGATCGCGGCGCCCGTCGCGGACGGTATCGCGGCCGCGAGGACGATCGCCATCAGCACCATCGTCGTGGCGAGCACGTCCAGGCGCGCTCGGCGCTGGGGCGGCGTGGTGCAGTCGAGCAGCTGTTGGACGCGGCGGACAACGCCACCGCCGTTGAGCGTCAGCAGCGCAGCGCCGGAGCCGGCCTTGGGTTGTGCGGCCTTGCATCGCGCTGGCCAGCGCCGAGGGGTCGTGGTTGCGTTGCACTGCCCACCGGTCGGC
>JAHWJM010000059.1 GCA_019348435.1 Actinomycetota bacterium | reverse complement strand
GACGGCGCGCCTGTACGGCCACACGGCGGCGCAGATCCAGCCGCGCTGGATCGAGCCGCTGGCCGGGCACCTGCTCAAGCGCACGTACGCCGATCCGCACTGGGAGCGCAAGCGCGCGTCGGTCGTCGCCACCGAGCGGGCGACGCTCTACGGCGTGCCGGTGGTCGCCGCGCGCAACGTGCCCTACGGGCCGATCGACCCGATGCTCTCGCGCGAGCTGTTCATCCGCCACGCGTTGCTGGAGGGCGACTGGACCGCGAGCCATCGCTTCCTGCAGGACAACCGCAACCTGCTCGAGGAGGTCGAGGAGCTCGAGCATCGCGTGCGCCGGCGCGACATCGTCGCCACCGAGGCCGAGCTCTACGACTTCTACGACGCGCGGATCCCGCAGAGCGTCGTGTCGGGCGCGCACTTCGACCGCTGGTGGAAGGACGCGCGCCGTCGCGAGCCCGAGCTGCTGCGCTTCACGCGCGCGCTGGTGGGCGATGCCGGAGTCGACGAGTCCGCGTTTCCGCAGGTGTGGCGTCAGGGGGACCTGGAGCTGGCGCTGTCGTACCGCTTCGAGCCGGGGGCCGCGGACGACGGCATCACCGTGCAGGTCCCGCTGCACGCGCTCGAGCGCCTGCGCGCGGCGGGCTTCGACTGGCTCGTCCCGGGCCTGCGCGAGGAGCTCGTGATCGCACTCATCCGCTCGCTGCCCAAGGAGCTGCGCCGGCCGCTCGTGCCGATCCCGCAGACGGCGGCGCAGGTCGTCGCCGGACTGCGCCCGCGCCGCGGCGCGCTCGTCGTCGCGGTCGCACGCGAGATCGAGCGCGTGCGCAGCGTGCATGTCGAGCCGCACCAGTTCGACCTCGATCGGCTGCCGCCGTACCTGCGGGTCCGTTTCGCGGTGCGCGACGCGCGCGGCGAGGTGCTCGCGGCCGGCGAGGACCTCGACGCGCTGCGTGAGCAGCTGCGCCCGCGCCTGCGCGCCCAGCTTGCGGCGGCCACCGCCCCGTTGGAGCGCAGCGGCCTGCGCGACTGGACGATCGGCGAGCTGCCGCGCAGCATCGCGCTGCCCGGTAGCGGCGACAGCGTCCGGGCGTACCCGGCGCTCGTCGACGCGGGCGAGAGCGTCGCCGTGCGGGCGTTCGAGACGCCGGGCGCGCAGGCGGCGGCGATGCACGCGGGCACGCGAACGCTGCTGCGCCTCACCGTGCCGTCGCCCCTGCGCACCGTGCAGCGCAAGCTCGCCGGCAGCGCCGCGCTGACGTTGGCGGGCGCTCCCCACGGCGGCGCGGCAGCCGTTCTCGACGACGCGCTCAACGCGGCGTTCGACGAGGTGATCGCGTCAGGCGGAGGGCCGGCCTGGGATGCGGACGGCTTTGCCGCGCTGCGCGCGCACGTCGCGGAGCGACTGCCGGCCAGCGCGGCCGCGATCGTCGCCACGGCGGTGCAGGTGCTCGACGCCGCCGCCGAGCTGCGCGCGCGCCTGGATGCGCTGTCCGCGGACCCCCCGCTGCAGCCCGCCCGGCTCGACGTGGCCGGGCAGCTCGGCAGCCTCGTCCATCCCGGCTTCATCAGCGCCACCGGCACCGACCGGCTGCCCGACGTCGTGCGCTACCTGCGTGCGGCGTCGCGGCGTCTCGAGCGCCTTCCCGACGCCGTCGCCGCCGACCGCGATCGGATGAACGCGATCCGCGAGCTCGAGGGCGAGTACCACGCGCGCGGCGGGCGCGCCGCGGCGCCGGAGGTGCACTGGATGCTGCAGGAGCTGCGCGTCGCGCAGTTTGCGCAGGGACTGGGCACGCGCGGGGCGGCGACGGCCAAGCAGATCCGGCGGGCGCTGGCGAACGTCGGACGCAGCGGCTGACAGCAGCCGTCGCTCAGCCGCGGCGCCGCTGCCCCCTCAGCCCGGCGTCGTATATCGACTCGCCGGGTGGCCGGCGGGTCGTCGACTCCGGCGGAGCGGGGGGAGCGGGCGGAACAAGCTTCTTGGCTCGCGCACGCAGGTCGTCCCTGGAGCGAACGCTGTCCTTCTGCGGGCTCTTTTCCCACTCGCCGATGAGCGTGAGAATCTCGTTGGCCAGTTGTCGATCGCGATGTTCCGCGCGCGCGGCTGCGCGCAAGCTCTCGAGCGTGGCCTCACCACGACCGAAGTCGCGCGTGACGTCCCTCAGATCGGGCGGCATCCCACGAGTTCTAACAAGGCCTGCGCCCGAGCGCCGGCTGATCGTTCACAGGACACTCCCAAAGGATCGCACGGCCCGTTGCGCCAGTTCAGAACGCGCGGCTGATCCTCACCGTACGTCCCGCGGACGACACGTAGTTGCCGTCGACGATCGCCACGAACACCCGGTACCGGCCGCCGCGGCGGATTCGCACGCGCTTTGCGTAGCGTGAGACGCCACCGCGGGTGCCATGGGTGATACCGCCTGCGACCGTGCGCCAGCTGCCTCGGCGCAGCTTCTGGATGGCGAACTGCGCCCCGGGTCGCGCTGGGCGAACCGTGCCGAAGAAGCGGACGATGCCACCGGTGCGCACGCGTCGCCTGCTCGTGTTCGTCGACACCCGAACCGCGACACCGACCGTCACGATCGGGCTGACGACCTCCGTCCTGGTTGGGACGACGACGCGGTACTGCGTCGTGAGCGGGACAGACAGCAGCGGAAAGGCGAAGTGCCCCTGCGGGTTCGTCAGCTGCACGTTCGCGGCCGGCTGAAAGCCCTGGGTGTACGGGAATGGGTTTGACTGCAAGAGGACCTGGCGGTTCGCGCTGCCGGTGCCGGTCAGCGCGCCGACGAGCACCGCCGGGCGACCGAACGGCACGGGGTTCGGCGTCGCCGCAAGGCTGAGGCCGAGCGGCTGCGGAGGGGTGCGAAAGACGCGGTTGGCGCCCTTCACGGTGCCGTTGCGGTTGTGGGCGACGAGCCGGTAGTGGTAGGTCGTCGCCGGCGCAAGGCCGGTCAGCTCGGCGATCACGTTGACCGCCTTCGTACCGGCGCCGGCGGCGCCGGCCGGCGTGAGCGCGCCGTAGAGCGTCGACGTCCCGTACTGAAAGGTGTATGTCGTCTGGGCGCCGTTCGGCGTGACCTTGCCAAGCAGCGTCGCCGATTGCGGCGTCAACAGCGCGGCGCCGCCGGTGGTGACGCTCGGACGGGTGCTCTGCGCCTGCGCGAGCGCCGGCACAACGAGCGCGAGGGTCAGCGACCCGATGATCCAGCGCGTGAAGCGATGAGCACTGCGGTACATGAGGCCCTCCCACGGGTCGACTGCAGCACGATAAACCGCTGGGCCAGGTCGCGCGACTGCTGCCATAGGGTGTGCATCATGGCCTGTCTCGCCCTGCTGCTCGCCCTGATCTCACCCCGCCTCGCGCTGTTCGCCACATGGCTGCTGAGCGACATCCTCGGCCGCGCGTTCGACGGCTGGCTGCTGCCGGTCCTCGGCTTCTTCCTGCTGCCCTGGACGACGCTCGCATACGCGTTCATGTGGAACAACGCGACGAACGAGGTCGTCGGCTTCGAATGGTTCATCGTCATCGTGGCCCTGCTGGCGGATCTCGCATCCCACGGCAGCACCGCGCGCGGACGCGGCTGACGACCCGCGCGGGCGTCCGATCTGCCGGTCCCGGGTACCACGCCGGGCACCACGTGCTGCCCGCCCTGCGATGAGCCGCAAGACCACGAGCGACCTGTGGTGGAAGAACGCGGTCGTCTACTGCCTGGACGTGGCGACGTTCTTCGACTCCGACGGCGACGGCTGCGGCGACTTCGTGGGCCTGACCGAGCGCGTGGACTACCTCCGCGGCCTGGGCGTGAACTGCCTGTGGCTCATGCCGTTCTATCCGTCCCCGAACCGCGACGACGGCTACGACATCGTCGACTTCTACGGTGTCGATGAGCGGCTCGGCACGCTCGGCGACCTCGTCGAGCTCATACGCACGGCGCGCGACCGCGGGATCCGCGTGATCGCCGACTTCGTCGTCAACCACACCTCCGACCAGCACCCGTGGTTTCGCTCCGCCTGCGAGAGCCGCGACTCGCCCTACCGCGACTTCTACGTCTGGAAGGACGAGAAGCCCGACGAGCAGCCCGGCGATGTCGTCTTCCCCGACCAGGAGGACTCCAACTGGGCGTGGAACGAGCAGGCCGGGCAGTTCTACCTGCACCGCTTCTACTCCCACCAGCCCGACCTGAACATCGCCAATCCGGAGGTCCGCGACGAGATGGCCCAGATCATGGGGTTCTGGCTGAACCTCGGGCTGTCGGGCTTTCGCGTCGACGCCGTGCCGTTCCTGATCGAGCCGATCGGGCTTCCTGAGGGCGCCGTCGTCGAGCCCCACGAACTTCTGCGCGACCTGCGGGCCTATCTCAACCGGCGAAACGGCGAGGCGATCCTGCTCGGTGAGGTCAACCTGCCCCCCGAGGAGCAGCGCACGTTCGTCGGCGGCGAGGACGGCGACGAGCTGCACATGCTCTTCGACTTCGTCGGCAACCAGGCGATGTACCTGTCGCTCGCGCGCGGCGATGCCACGCCGCTGCGCGAGACGCTGCGCGCCGCCCCGGCGCTCCCCCACATCGCGTCGATGGCGCGCTTCGTGCGCAACCACGACGAGCTCACGCTCGACAAGCTCACCGACGACGAGCGCCAGGAGGTCTTCGCTCGCTTCGGCGCCGATGCGGGCATGCAGCTCTACGGGCGCGGGCTGCGCCGGCGCCTACCGCCGATGCTCGACGGCGATGAGGCCGCGATCCGCATGACCTACTCGCTGGCCTTCGCGCTGCCGGGCGCGGCCGTGCTCTTCTACGGCGAGGAGATCGGGATGGGTGAGAACCTGGCGATCGACGGCCGCCTGGCGGTGCGCTCGCCGATGCAGTGGTCGGCCGAGCGCCACGGCGGGTTCTCCCTCGTCGAGGATCCGGACGACCTGGTGCGCCCGGTGACCGATGGCGCGTTCGGCCCCAGGCACGTCAACGCGACCGCTCTGCGGCGCGATCCGGACTCGCTGCTGAACTGGTTCGAGCGCCTGATCCGGCGCAGGCGCGAGTCGCCGGAGATCGGCTTCGGCACGCTCACGCTGCTCGACGTCGAGGCGGCGCCGTCGGTGCTCGCGCATCGCTGCGACTGGAGGGGGTCGACGATCGTCGCCGTCCACGAGCTCGGCGGCAACGCGGTCGAGGTGCAGCTCCCGGTCGACGACGGTGAGGCGCTCGTCGACGTGTCCACCGGTGAGGAGCATTCGCTGCCTGCGACGCTCGCGCTCCCGCGCTACGGCGCGCGCTGGCTTCGCGTCCGGCGCGCGGGCCAGCGCCTGCCGCCGTAGCCGCGCTCAGAGCTCGACGATGCGGCCCTCGTCCGCCGCCAGCGCGTCCCCGCCGGTGGTGGCGTGGGTCGACAGCAGCAGGCGCCCGCCCGCCGCCTCGGCCGGAAGCGGCCGCGGGAACGGGGCGAAGTTCAGCGCCACGAGCACGCGGCGGGCAGCGTGCTCGCGCACGAAGGCGAACACGTCGGGCGCCGCGTCCAGCGACCGGTAGCTTCCCTCCTGGAGCGCCGGCGTCGCACGCCGCAGCGCGAGCAGGGCGCGGTAGAACGCCAGCGGCGAGCGAGGATCCTGCGCCTGGACGCTCGCCGCCAGTTGCTCGGCGTCGGGATGCACCGGCAGCCACGGCCGGCCGGTCGTGAACCCGGCGCCCGGACAGGCGGCCGACGGCGGCGCCCACGGCACCGGCGCGCGCTCCGGATCGCGTCGGTCGACATCGACGATCGACTCCGGCGGCACGGGGACGTCGGTCAGCCCCAGCTCCTCACCCTGGAAGAGAAACGGCGTCCCGCGCAGTGTCAGCACGAGCATCGCCGCCACGCGCGCGCGGGTCCAGCCGTAGCGCGTGGCGGTGCGGGAGTGATCGTGGTTGTTGAGGCACCACGCCGGCCAGCCGCCCTCGCGCGTCAGCTCCTCGAACTCGTCGACGGTCTCGCGAAAGCGCTGGGCCGACCAGGGCAGGTTGAGGAAGACGAAGTTGTGCGCCAGGTGCAGCTCGTCGCCGGTCGTGACGTAGGGCGCGAGGGCGCGCTGGTCGAGCAGGTACACCTCCCCGACCGCGACGCGGTCGCCGTCGAACTCCTCGAGGACGCGGCGGATCGCGGCGAGACGCGGATGCACCGACGGCCAGTCCTCGTTGTGGCGCCGGCCCGGCTCGTTGTCGCCGAGCTCCGGGTCCTTGCCGATCGCGTGCGCGACGTCGATGCGAAAGCCGTCGACGCCGCGCCGCAGCCAGAAGCGCAGCACGTCGTGCATGGCGGCCTCGACGGCCGGCTCGTCCCAGTTGAGGTCGGGCTGCTCGGGCAGGAACGAGTGCAGGTACCACTCCCCCGTCGCGCGATCGCGGGTCCAGGCCGGCCGCTGATCGCCGAAGTTCGCGACCCAGCCGTTGGGGGGCGCGTCGCCGCCGCGCCACACGTACCACGACCGCTTGGGGTTGTCTCGGCTCGCGCGTGACTCCTGAAACCACGGGTGCTGGTCGGAGGTGTGGTTGGGCACGAAGTCCAGCAGCACGCGCAGCCCCAGCTCGTGCGCGCGGGCGATCAGATCGTCGGCGTCGGCGAGCGTCCCGAACAGCGGGTCGACGTCGGTGTGGTCGGCGACGTCATAGCCGAAGTCGGCCATCGGCGAGCGATAGATCGGCGAAAGCCACACGGCCGCGGCGCCGAGGTCGCGGACGTACTCGAGGCGCTCGGTGATGCCGCGCAGGTCGCCGACGCCGTCGCCGTCGCTGTCGGCGAAGGACCGCGGATAGATCTGGTAGATGACGCCGGAGCGCCACCAGCGCGTGCTGGCCACAGTGCCGGCGACGGCCGCGGACGCGTCCTACTCCGGCGCCGCCGCGCAGCCGGCATGCCCGCAGTGGCACACGTGGCCCTCGTGGGCGGCATGGCCCGCGTGCTCCTTGCAGTGGTCCGAGCAGTAGCCGTCCTCGCGCGCGGCGCAGGTGCAGCCGGCTCCTCCGCAGGTCTGTTCAGCCATCGGGTCTCCCCTCGAAGCTCGCCGTTGCAGATGCACGGCGGACGTTACCCGCTCGCGGCCAGGAGCCGGACGCCGTCTTCGACGCGCCAGGAGCGCAAAAAGCACTCAAGTGCCGCTCCCGTGACGCCGATACAGGTTTCGAAAGGAATCTCCCCTCTCCTCTCAAAGAGTCTCCTTCAATCCCTATCCCGCAGCACCCTCATCAGAAGTGCTCCTCCTCCGAAGCGAAGGCCCGCGACCCACGCGGGCCTTCGTGGGTTAAGGACTGCACGCCCTAGCCCGGATCTCCGGCAGTTCCAGGCTCAGTTGAACGGGTTCAGCCGCCGCCGCAGCGGCGAGTGGCGGAAGTTGACCTGGCTGAGCGCGGCGTTGACGCTGACGATGCCGATCTCCGCGGCGATCGTCGTCAGGCCGAGGACGTTGAGCCGCTGCTTGCGCCTGCGCGCGGACTCTGAGGCAGCGGGAGCGGCGTGGTCGCCGTCTTCCAGCGGCACGGCGCCGTCGGGCTCCTCGCGTGCGAAGCGCATCCCCTCGATCGCTGTGGCCACCCCGGACACGACGAGGGTGGCGATCAGCGCGTCCTTTGCGCGCGCGAGCCTGCGCTCGCGGCTGTCGAGGTTGCGATCGCGGACCTCCCCGGCGCGGGCGCCGATCCAGCCCGCCGTGACGGCCGCCAGGCCGGCGCCGTTGACCGCGCCATAGCGGCGCCACGCCGCGTTGACGACCTCGCCGCGTTCGCGCGGCTCGCTGATTGCCGTCACCGCGGGGTGAAGCGCCATGCGGCCGAAGAGGTGGCCGCCCAGCAGGCTGGCGAGGCCGAGGTCGCTGAGCGCCCGGCCCACGCTGCTGACGGTGTCGGTGGAGGGCTGCAGAACGTTGGGCATGCGGTCGGGATCTCCCGAGCGCGGGGGCGTCAAACCGGCGAATCGGTCCCGCCCTCCGGGCGCGCCTACGCCGTCGGGTCGAGCGTGACCTTGCCGGTCGTCCGCCGCGCGGCGAGATCGCTCTGCGCCTGCGCCGCCTGATCGAGCGGATAGGCGGGACCCGTCACCACGCGCAGCTCGTCGCGGCGCACGCGCTCGAAGAGGTCGGCGAGCGCGTCGTCGATCATCGCCGGGCGTCCCAGGCAGTGCGCGAACCAGAAGCCCACGACGGCGCGCGAGTACCGCATGAGCGAGCCGCTGCGCAGCGTGTTGTTCTCGCCCGACGCGATCCCGTACGTCACGAGCCGCCCGAACGGCGCGAGCGCCTCCAGCGAGGCGTCGAAGACCGCGCCGCCGGCCATCTCGAAGACGACGTCGACCGGCTCGCCGAGATTCGCCTCGACGAGCCGCTCGGTCAGGCCCTCCGCCGCGCCGTCGACCGCGGCATCCGCGCCGAGCTCCAGCGCGAGGTCCCGCTTGGCCTGCGTCGAAGCCGTGGCGATCACGCGCCCGGCGCCGAGCGGCTTGCCGAGCTGCACGGCGAGTGAGCCGACGCCGCCGGCCGCGGCGTGCACCACGACGCTCTCGCCCCCCGCGACCCGCGCGGATGTGCGGTACAGGTGCCAGGCGGTCAGCCCCTGCAGGACGAGCGCCAGCGCCGTGCCGTCGCAGACGCCGTCGGGGATCGGGAAGGTGAGCGCGCCGGGCGCAACCGCGTACTCGGCGTAGCCGCCGGAGCCCAGCAGCGCGACGACGCGCTCGCCGGTGTCCTCGCGCACCCCCGCGACCTCGGATCCCGGCACGAGCGGCAGCTCGTCCTTCGCGAGGTAGGAGTTCGTACGCCGGTGCGTGTCGGCGAAGTTCAGCCCCGCGCGCGTGACGCGCACGAGCACCTCGGCGGGACCCGGCTCGGGCACCGGCAGCTCGACGAGCGCCAGGACCTCGGGGCCGCCGTACTCGGACATCTGGATCGCGCGCATCTGGGCGGGTCACCATACTTCGCGCGCCGTGCCTCGGCGCGGATCTTCCCGCGAGCGCACCCTCAGCGCCGACCTCTGCAACGAACGGATACCGTCGAAAGCATGAGCCTCACTGTCGTTGGATCGATCGCGTTCGACGCCGTTCAAACGCCGCACGGCGGCCGCGAGCGCATGCTCGGCGGCGCCGCCGTGCACTTCTCCCTGGCCGCATCGTTCTTCGACGAGGTGCGCGTCGTCGGCCCCGTCGGCGACGACTTCGGCGAGGGGGAGTACGCCGTCCTGCACGGCCGCAACGTCAACACCGACGACATCGAGCACGTCGCCGGCGGCAAGACGTTCTTCTGGAAGGGCGTCTACCACGAGAACATGAACTCGCGCGACACGCTCGAGACCGACCTCAACGTCTTCGAGCACTTCGACCCCAAGCTCTCGCAGGCGTCCCAGGACTGCGACGTCCTGTTTTTGGCGAACATCCTCCCGGCGCTGCAGCTCAACGTCCGCCGCCAGTGCCAGCAGGCGAAGTTCGTCGCGCTGGACTCGATGGACCTCTGGGTGAACATCGCCCGGCAGGAGCTCGTGGCCGCGATCTCCGAGGTCGACTGCGTGATCCTCAACGACGCCGAGGTCGCGCTGTTCACGGGCGAGCGCGAGGTCGTGGCGGGCGCGCGCAAGATCATGGAGCACGGCCCCTCGTCGATGGTCGTCAAGCTCGGCAAGTACGGCGCCGCGCTCGTCACGGCCGAGGACTCCTTCTGGATCCCGGCCTATCCGGTCGAGTTCGTCGCCGATCCGACGGGCGCGGGCGACAGCTTCGCCGGCGGCTTCGTCGGCTGCATCGCCGCTCACGATGGGGAGCCGACGCACGAGGTGCTCAAGCTCGCGATGGCCTACGGCACCGCGATCGCGTCCTACAACGTCGAGGAGTTCGGCACCGACGACGCCGGCTCCCGCCGGTTGTTGTGCTGGCTCCGCTCGTTCGGCTCCGTGGCCCGAGTCGGCGTCGAGGGCACCGGCTCCTATGGCGTGGGCCTGTCGCGCTGGCTGCGGGCGGCCGGCGTCGAGGTGGTCGAGGTGGACCGCCCCAACCGCCTCGTCCGACGTCGCCAGGGCAAGTCCGATCCGGTCGTCGCGGTGGAGGCTGCCCGGGCCGCCCTGTCTGGCCGGGCGTCAGGCGCGGGCAAGACCCGCGACGGCAACGTCGAGGCCATCAGAGCCCTGACCATCGCCAAGCGTTCGGCTCGATCCACCAAGGTCAAGACCCTCAACCAGATCCGCCATCTCGGCTTCACCGCCCCAGACCCTGTCCGGACAAGGCTTTCCGGGGTGTCACCAGCGCGGCTCGCCGGCGAGGCGGCGTCGCTGCGACCCCGGCCCGGCACCGACCCGGTCACGTTCGCCACCAAGACGTCGCTGCGGATCCTGGGCCGCCGAGTCCTCGCCCTCGACGCCGAGATGGCAGAGCTCAACGTGCAGCTCGGCGAACTCGTGCGCGCCACCGCGCCCAAGCTGCTCGCCGTC
>JAHWJM010000058.1 GCA_019348435.1 Actinomycetota bacterium | reverse complement strand
CATCACGAATCACGACGCGTCCTTCGGCCGGGTGGATTGAGCCAACCCTAACCGGTGCTTTGCGGGCACAAACATTGGTGTGGACGCCTACGTCGCGCGCAAAACGGGAAGGCGGATCACGACGGAAGGAATGAGAATGCAGGACGCTGTTGTGGTCGTCACCGGCGCAAGTGCCGGCATCGGTCGTGCCACCGCCAGGCGGTTCGCGAGGGCCGGCGCCAAGGTGGCGCTGCTCGCCCGCGGCGAGGAGTCATTGGGCGATCTGGCCAAGGACCTCGTGCGCGAGGGGGCGACGGTGCTCACCGTGCCCACCGATGTCTCGAACTGGGAAGAAGTCGACGCGGCCGCGACGCGGATCGAGTCAGAACTCGGACCCATCGACGTGTGGGTGAACAACGCGATGACCGCCGTGCTCGGCGAGGTTCGGCTGACGAGCGCCGAGGAGTTTCGCCGCGTGATGGACGTGACCTACCTCGGGACCGTGCACGGAACGCTGGCGGCGCTGCGGCGGATGGAGCCGCGCGACCGCGGCGTGATCGTGCAGGTCGGCTCGGCGCTGTCGCGCCGTGCCATCCCGCTGCAGGCGAGCTACTGCGCCGGCAAGCATGCGATCAAGGGCTTCACCGAGTCGCTGCGCGTCGAGTTGCGCCACCAGGGATCGCACGTGCGGACCAGCATCGTCCAGCTGCCGGCGCACAACACGACGCAGTTCGGCTGGGTCCGCGTGCTGGGACTGGCGCAGCATCCGCAGCCGGTGCCGCCGATCTTCGAGCCCGAGCTCGCGGCCGACGCCATCCTGTGGGCGGCCGAGCATGATCGGGCCGAGCTCTGGGTCGGGTGGCCGACGGTCAAGACGATCCTCGGCAGCTGGTTGGTCCCCTCCTACGTCGACCGCTACCTCGCCCGCAACGGATACGGATCGCAGCAGATGGCGGAGCGGCCGCTGTCACCCGACCGCGCGGACTACCTCACCGAGCCGCTCGACGACGATGCGGATTACGGCGCGCACGGGATCTTCGGCGATCGGGCCAGGCGGCGCAGCACCCAGCTGTGGCTCAACCTGCATCGGCGCGCGATCGGTGCGGCGGCCGCGGGCGCCACCGCCGTGGCGGCCGGGCTCGTCCACGCGCGGCGGTGAGCGCCGGGTCCTCCCCGGCGCACCGGCCGAGCCCGCGCCTGCGCCGGCTCGGCGAGACGTGCCTGTGGCTGCTCGTCATCGGCGCGACGGTCTACGCCGCGCTGCGACTGGCGTCGGAGCTGCGCCTCGTGGTGCTGGCGATCCTGCTGGCCATCGTCCTTGCCACGTTCCTCGAGCTACCCGCGGCCGCGCTTCGGCGGCTGGGCGTTCCCGACGGACTGGCCGCGCTGCTCGTCGTGCTCGTGGCGCTCGTCGTCCTCGCGGCGCTCGCGGCGCTTGTCTGGACCGGGCTCTCCGACATCGACGAGTTCGACGTCAGCCTCAACGACGGCATCGAGGAGGTGCAGGACTGGCTCCAACAGGGTCCCGTCGGCCTCAGCGACGCCGACATCAACCGAAGCGTCGACCGTATCCAGGAAACGGTGCGCTCGAATATCAGCGCGATCACGACCGGCGCGATCTCCGGGGCGGTCCTGCTCGTCGAGGCCCTCGTCGGACTGCTCCTCGCGCTGGTCTTGCTGTTCTTCCTGCTCAAGGACGGCGACCGGATCTGGCGCTGGCTCGTGAGCCTCGCGCCGTCGTCGCGCCGTGGCGACGTCGAGGAGCTGGGCGCGCGCTGCTGGAGGGCGCTCGGCGGGTTCCTGCGCGGGCAGACGATCGTCGCCCTGTTCGACGCGGTGCTGATCGGGCTGGCGCTCGTCATCATCGGCGTGCCGTTCGTCATCCCGCTGGCGCTGCTGACCTTCTTCGGAGCGTACGTCCCGGTCATCGGTGCGACGGTCACCGGCCTGGCGGCAGTGCTCGTCGCGCTCGTCGCCAACGGCCCTGTCGCCGCGCTGCTCGTGCTCGCGGCGATCATCGCCGTGCAGCAGCTCGAGGGAAACGTGCTGGAGCCCGTCGTCGTCGGGCGCGCGGTCGACGCCCACCCGATCGCGATCCTGCTCGGGGTGAGCGCCGGCGGTGTGACGGCCGGCATCATCGGCGCGATGGTCGCCGCGCCGGCGGTCGCCGTCGCGGCCGCCACGCTCGGGTTCATGCGCGAGCGCACCGATGACGCGGGCGAGGGGCCTTCAGGGGCGCCAGATGCGCAACGGCATTCGACAGATGACGAGCCGGGCCCCGAGTTGTCTGGGTAACCGACCCCTGCGACGAGCCGCGCGCGAGCGCGTTCTCCGGCCCCGCGACCTCATCGAGGGCGCGCTCGCGGCGTCGTTACGGCAGGTCGACGTGCGCGATCACGATCTTCGTCGGCGCGATGTCCTGACCGAGTTCGATCTGCTGCGCCGTCACCTCGACGGCGCCGAATTCGATGCCACGGGTGAACGTCGCGCTGATGAGGTCGACGAGGAACTGGGCGTCCTCCTCTTGTCGATGCCGAGGCGCTCGACGATCCGCGTCATGCGCTCCTCGGGGAACAGCCGCGCGAGCTCCTTGGTGACGTCGTCGCGCACGTCGCCGCGCTCGGCTTCGGGCTCGGGATCGGGTGGGAGATCGGGTGCGTCGCTCACTCGCGTAGCATCCCATCCCGGCGCATGGGGGACATCGGAAGGCCCATACGAATCACGCAACGCCCGGCGCCGGTGACCGCACCGCCACCCGAGCCCCTGCCGCCCGCACCCGAGCCACCGCCGACGGTGACGTGAACGTCGAGCCGGTCGAGCGGCCGCTCGTCGGCTTTCGCCGCTGGGGCGTGCGGCGGGCCGGGCTGTACTCGGGCATCTTCGTTGCCGGCCGGTTCGTTCCGACGCCTGCCCGCACGATGATCGCGCCGCGCGTCAAGCCGATGCCCTGGCCGACGAGCGACGATCGCGTGGCGGTCGCCAAGTGCTGGGCCCTGCGGGGGCACGACGCGCCGTTTGCCAACTGCAACTGCGGGCTCTCCGCGTACTACGAGCTGCCCGAGGAGCCCGACCTGCCGGCGCGGGACGCGGTCTGGGGCGCGATCGTCGCCTGGGGACGGATCGTCGAGTGCGAGACCGGCTTTCGCGCGCAGTTCGCCCGCCCGATCGGGCTGCTCGACGCGTACAACCCGCTGGACTTCGCACGACCGCTCAAGCGCGCGCGTGATGCCGCCGCCGCCTACGCGATCCCGCTGCTGGCGCGCGACGAGCTCGTCGCATACGCCGGGTGGCACGGCGAGCTGCTCACGGACGACTGACGGCCTGCGACGGCGGCGACCGCGCAGCGCCCGTCACGAGCGGTGCGCGGTCGTCGCGGTGCGTCAGGGCGTCGACTCCTCCTCCGGGGCCGGTACGACCTGCGTCACGGTCGCCGGTGGCGGTGGTGGGGGCGGCGGCGGCGGCGGGGGCGGCGGCGGGGGCTGCACCTGCGGCTCCTGCACCTCCGGCTCCTGCACCTCGGGCACGTCGACGTCGGGCTCGTCCTCCTGGATCACGGTGCGCTCGACGGTCCGCTCCGTCACGGTTTCGTCGTCCTCGGTCGCGACGATCTGCGCGGTCATGCCGCGGTCCTGGTAGTCGCGCAGCGGGTCGAAGAGCCGGTGGGTGCCCTCCGGAAGATCGACCGTCATGCTGTCGCTCTCGCCCGGTTCGATCTCGCCGGTGCGCTCGACGCCGGTCGGTGTCCTGATGGCGAGCTCGTGGACACGATCGCCGTCGTTGGTGACGTCGATCTCGACCTGGCCCGCCGCGACCTCGATGCGCTCGGGCGTGATGTCGAAGTCGCGCAGGGAGACCGAGACCTGGTTGTCGCCGTCGCCGGTGATGTCGTCTTCGCTGCACGCCGCGAGCCCGACCGCGCTGCCGGCGCCGAGCGACGCGACGAGAACCGCGAGGATGGTCCGTCTGAGGGGGGTCATGACTTCGAACGTCCCCTGTTTGGAGTGCCGTCAACCACCTGCACGACCGGTCCCGACGAACGTACGATGTCTGCGGGCCCTACTCGAAGTCGCCGGCCTCCTGGCGCAGCGTGCGCAGCAGTTCGGTGACGCGCTCCTGCTCGGCCTCGTCGAGCGCCGCCAGGCCGAAGCTGTCGGCGTTGAGCAGCTCGGTCGCGCGCAGGGCGACGTCGCGGCCGGCTTCGGTGATCTCCGCCAGCGTCGTGCGGCGGTCGGACTCGTGAGCGATGCGGCGCACGAGGCCGTCGGCCTCGAGCTTGTCGACGATGTTCGTGACGCTCGTGCGGTGGACCTGGAGGCGCTCCCCGATCTTGCCCAGCGGCAGCGTGCCCTCGCGCGTGAACGACAACAGCATGAGCGCCTCGTAGCGCGGGAAGGTCAACCCCAGCGGCCCCAGCAGCTCGTTGAGACGGGCCAGCAGGATCTGCTGGGCCCGCATGATCGAGGTGATCGCCGCCATCGGGCGCGCCGGCTCGCCGCCCCAGCGCTCGGTCCAATGCCGGCGCGCCTCCTCGATCGGGTCGATGTGCAGCGGCTTGGTGGTCACGACTTCCCGCAGCCTATTTGGTGCGGAGCCGCCCCCGCCGTGAAGCTACTCCCGCGCGGCTTCGCCGAGCAGCGCGCGGGCGATGACCAGGCGCTGGATCTCGGACGTGCCCTCGTAGATCTCGGTGACCTTCGCGTCGCGGTAGTAGCGCTCGGCGGGCAGCTCGCGCGTGTAGCCGTAGCCGCCCAGCACCTGGATCGCCTCGCCGGTCGCCCGGCGCGCGACGGCCGAGGCGAAGAGCTTCGCCTGCGCGCCCTCGACGGTGTGCGGAAGGTCTGCGTCCTTCAGCCGGGCGGCGCGCCAGGTCAGGGCGCGCGCGGCCTCGATCTCGGTCTGCATGTCGGCGAGCTTCTGCTGGATCGCCTGGTGGGCGCCGATCGGCTTGCCGAACGTGCGCCGTTCCTTGGCGTGCTTGACCGCGAGGTCGAGCGCCGCCTGCGCGATCCCGGTCGCCTGCGCGGCGATGCCGATCCGCCCACCGTCGAGCGTCGCGAGCGCGATCCGCAGCCCGGTACCGGGCAGCCCGAGGCGCTCGGCGGGGGTCTCGTCGAACTGCAGGTCGGAGGTGCTCGACGAGTTGAGGCCGAGCTTGTCGGTCTCGCGCACGGGCTTGAAGCCGTGCGCGCCGCGGCGCACGATGAACGCGCTCGGGCGGTCGGGGTCCTTCGCGAAGACGATGAAGGTGTGCGCCACCGAGCCGTTGGTGACCCACTGCTTCGTGCCGGTGAGGTTGCCGTTGTCCGACCGCGTCGCGAGGGCGGCGAGATCGGAGCCGGCGTTGGACTCGGTCAGCGCGAACGCGGCAAGCTCGTGACCCTGGGCGAGCGGCGGCACGAGGCGCTCGATCTGCTGGCGCGTCCCGCGGGCGATGATCGGCAGCGTGCCCGCCCCGGTGTGGACGGCGAGGGTCACGCCAAGGCCGGCGTCCGCTCGCGAGAGCTCCTCGATGACGAGCACGTACGTGAGGTAGTCGGCGCCGGCGCCGCCGAGGTTCTGCGGGACGCAGACACCCATCAGACCGAGCTCGCCGAGCTGCTGGACGACCTCCTTGGGGAAGCGATGCTCCTTGTCCCACTGCATCGCCTGCGGCGCGACGATGTCGTCGGCGAAGCGCGCAGCGAGGGCGCGGATGTCCTTCTGGTCGTCGCTCAGGCCGTAGGTGTTCATCGGTGCGAGGCTCATGGAGGCAGCCCCGGTCGTTGCAAGCTATGTGATCGTGCGCACGATCAGCCGCGCGGCACGCGCCGCTGCGCCGGGCTCGACGGCGCGCGGCGCAGCGCCGCTCGCCGCGGGCACGCCGGCGGGACGGCGCCGCCGGTCGATCGGCGGGCGACCGCATGCCCCGCTCCCCCGGCCGCCGCCGCCGCGATCGCCGCCGCGGCGACCTTCAGCCGGCGGTGCAGGCGGTCCAGGCGCAGGATCTCCCAGCCCTCCTCGCGCGCGATGCGCGCGAGGGCGCTGTCGGGATTGACGGCCACGGGATGGCCGACGGCGCGCAGCATCGGCAGGTCTGACTCGGAGTCCGAGTAGGCGTAGCACTCGGCGAGCTCGAAGCCTCTGGCCGAGGCCAACTCGCGGATCGCCTGCGCCTTGCCCTCGCGGTAGGTGAACAGGCCGCCCTCGCGCCCGGTGTAGACGCCGTCGAGGACCTCCGAGCGCGAGCCGATGCCGCCGTCGAAGCTCAGCACGAGCGACAGCAGGCGTGCCATCTCCTGCGAGGCCGCCGTGCAGATGTAGATCGGCCGGCCCGCGTCCTGGTGCTCGTAGGCGACGGCGAGCATCTGCGGGTACAGCCGCGGCAGGATGCCCGCCAGCACGCGCGGCGCCATACGCCGCAGATCGCGCTCCTTGACGCCGGTGAGGTAGGTCCCCATCCGCGCCCGCACCTTCGCGGTTCCCGCGTCCGTCGAGCCCCACAGGCGGAACTTCAGCGCATCGACGAGATCGCCGGCGAGGCGCCGGCGATCGATCATCCCGTGCTCGTAGGCAGCGCGGACGAAGTACCAGCCCGACGAGCCCGCCATCAGCGTGCGGTCGAGGTCGAAGAACGCCGCGCTACGCAACGGTGTGTGGGCGTCGCCGCCGTGCGGCGTGCTCGGCGCGCTCAGACCTCCACCTTCAGGATGATCGCGTCGCCCTGCCCGCCGCCGGAGCAGATCGCCGCGCAGCCGACGCCGCCGCCGCGCAGGCGCAGCTCGTGCACGAGCGTGCCGATGATGCGCGCGCCGGAGGCGCCGATCGGATGGCCGAGGGCGATCGCGCCGCCGTTGACGTTGACCTTCTCCTCGTCGATGCCGAGCATCCGCATCGAGTTCAGCGAGACGGAGGCAAAGGCCTCGTTGATCTCCCAGAGGTCGATGTCGTCTGCGCTCAGCCCGGCCTTCTGGAGCGCCATCTTCGCGGCCGCGGCGGGCGTGCGCGCGAGGTAGGCGAAGTCCTCGGCCGTCTGCGCCTGCGCGATGATCGTCGCGAGGATCTCCTTGCCGTTGGCCTTCGCCCACTCGTCGGAGGCGACGACGATCGCACCGGCGCCATCGTTGACCCCCGGCGAGTTGCCGGCGGTGTGCGAGCCCTCCTTGCTGACGAGGCCCGGCAGCTTCGCGAGCGTCTCCAGCGTGCTGCCGCGGCGCGGCGCCTCGTCGACCTCCACCACGGTGTCGCCCTTGCGTCCCTTGACGGTGACGGGCACGATCTCCTCCAGCAGGCGCCCGTTGTCGGTCGCCTCGATCGCGCGTTCGTGGCTGCGCAGCGCCCAGCGGTCGAGGTCGGGGCGGCTGATCTCCAGCTCGTCGCCGACCTCGGTCGCCTCGTCGAACATCTGGCGCCCCGAGAACGGGTTCGTCAGCCCGTCGTGGACCATCGCGTCCAGCGCCTTGACGTCGCCCATGCGAAAGCCGAAGCGGGCGTTGGGCAGCATGTACGGCGCGCCCGACATGGACTCCATCCCGCCGCCGACGCCGACCTCCACGTCACCGGCGCGGATCTGCGCGTCGAGGATGCCGACGGCGCGCACGCTCGAGGCGCAGACCTTGTTGATCGTCTCCGAGGACACCTCCTTGGGGATGCCGGCCTTGATCTGCGCCTGGCGTGAGGGGATCTGGCCCTGGCCGGCCTGCAGGACCTGCCCCATGATCACGTGCCCGACCTCCTCGCCGCCGACGTCCGCGCGCTCCAGGGCGGCCTTGATCGCGATGCCGCCGAGCGCGGTGGCATCGATCGTCGACAGGCCGCCGCCCATCTTCCCGATCGGGGTGCGGGCGGAGCCGAGGATGACGGTCTTGGGCATGGCAGCTCTCTCTATTGATCGCCGGAGTTCAGGAGTGCGGGCAGTCTAGTCAGGGGCCGCGGCGTCAGGCGGCGGCGGTGCCGGCGCGGCCAGCGGCGTCTCCAAGAACGAGGTGGTCACCGTGACGGTGCTCGAAGTCCGCGACGGTGGGCTCGAGGTGCAGGTCGGCGACGACGGCCCAACCGGGTTCATCAAGCGCGCCGACCTTGGCCGCGACCGCGACGAGCAGCGCCCCGAACGATGCGACGCGCGCGCCCGCGCTCATGAGACGAGCGTGTAGCCCGCCTCGTCGATGGCCTTGGCGATCGCGTCGTCCTCGAAGCGCTCGCCGGCGACGGTCACCCGCCCGCTATCGAGGTCGACGTCGACCCCCTTGACGCCATCGACCTGCAGGACCTCTTCGATGACGGAGGCGCGGCAGTGCCCGCACGTCATGCCTTCTACCGTGTAGTTGCGCGTTGGAAGCATCAGCTCTCGTCGGGTCGGATACGGGCCGGATGATCGGCTCCTGGCCATCAACCTAGCATACCCCCGTAGGGTACTGATATGCTTGGCGACGTGACCGAACGCGGCTATTCCGCCAGCAAGGACCAGCTCCTCACCCGCCTGCGCCGAATCGAGGGCCAGGTGCGCGGCATCGAGAAGATGGTCGTCGACGACCGCTACTGCATCGACGTCCTGACGCAGATCTCCGCCGCCCAGGCGGCGCTCGACAAGGTCGCCCTCGGGCTGCTCGACGAGCACGCGCGCTCCTGCGTGCTCGGCGCCGAGGGCGAGCTGCAGGCCGATCGCGCGAACGAGCTCATGGCCGCGGTCGGCCGGCTCGTCAAGCGCGGGTAGGATCTGCTGGGCGGATGACCGAGCAACCAATCGAGGATCCGGCGGATGAGCGCGGCGGCGACATGCTGTCGCGCATCTCGACGGAGATGGTCCGCGCCCAGAAGAAGTACTTCGGCAAGGGGCCGACGTCGGCGAAGTCCTACATGCTCGACGACTTCCTGCTGATCGTGATGCGCGAGAACCGCACCGCCGCCGAGAAGACGATGGTGCACTTCGGGCGCGAGGATCTCGTGCGCGAGTTTCGCCAGGAGTTCGAGAACGAGATGACGGCCAAGCTCGAAGGCATGATCGAAGAGCTGACCGGCCGCAAGATCCTCGGCTATCAGAGCCAGATCCTCGTCAAGCCCGACGTGGTGATCGAGATCTTCTTCTTCGATCGCGAGGCCGAGGAGCAGGAACGCGATGCGACCGCCCGCGGGCAGCTCGAGGACCCGAGCATCGGCGAGGCACGCGAGGGCAGCCGGCACGACGACATGACGCAGGACGAGATCGCCGGATCCTGACCCTGCGGTTGAACATGTGACCGCGGCCGATCGCCTGAGCGGACTCAGCCGGGCGCGGCCTGCTCGCGCTCGAGGATGCCCGCGAGGCCCGCGCCGACGAGGATCGCCATCGCCACGATGTACAGCCCGAGCAGCACGATCGCCAGCAGCAGGAACAGCTGTGCCGCCGCGAAGCCCGCGGCGGCGCTGACGTAGAGCCCGACGATCGCCGGCACCACCTGGATCGCGATGCCGGCCGGCACCGCGCCCTTGAGCGCCGGTCGCCAGCCGATGCGCCCCAGCGGCGCGTGGCGGTAGATCGCGGCGAACACGAGGATCGAGCCCAGCGTGTTGAAGACGATGATCGTGGGCCCTGGCACGCTGGACCCGGCGCGCAGCTTGTAGCTGAAGTCCGAGACGATCGAGATGCTCAGCGACGCGAGGATGACCGCGATGGCGACGAGGCCACCCAGGACGACGTTGCGCAGTCGGCCGATCACGATGTGGTGACGCTCGCCCGACGTGATCCGCGCCAGGCAGCGCTCGATCACGCCGATCGCGCCCGAGGTCGTCCACAACATCGCGACGATCGCGACTCCGAGCAGCAGCGGCGAGTCGTCGCGCGTACCGAGCACGAGCCGGCGGATGTCGTCGTGCAGCGTCTCGGGCAGGAAGCGGTTGAGCTGGTCGACGACCTGCAGCGCCGACAGCACGTCCTGGAGCAGCAGCGCCTCCAGCGCCGCCAGCCCGAGCGCGAACGGCGCCAGCGACAGCACGAGGTAGTACGTCAGCGCCGGGACGTCGTCGGCGATCCCCTCTCCCCAATAGAAGGCGAAGACCCGGGCGGAGAGGCGGCGCATCGACAGCACAGTGACCGATCCTCGCGCCGCGCCGCGTTTCGGTGCGCCGGCGCTACGCCTGCCGCGGCGCCCGCCGCACCCGCAGCGCCAGGGCCAGCTCGAAGCGCGCGTCGGCATCGTCGAGCGCGCCGCCGAACACGTCGCGCAGCTGGTTGAGCCGGTAGCGCACGGTCTGCGGATGGACGTCGAGCGCGCGCGCGGTCTCGTCGACACGGCCCTGGCAGTCCAGCCAGGCCGCCAGGCTCGCGGTCAGGCGCTCGCGCACGGCCGGGCGCAGATCGGCCAGCGGCGCCAGGCGCGCTTCGGCGAACTCGCTCGCCAGCGCCGCGTCGGCCTGCAGCACGAGCTCGGCGGCGTGCTCCTCGGCGACCACCAGGCCGTGGCCCGGCAGCAGGCCGGTCGTGCGCAGCTCCAGCGCCCGCCGCGCGCGCTCG
>JAHWJM010000057.1 GCA_019348435.1 Actinomycetota bacterium | reverse complement strand
GACGAGTTCCTGCCGCTGCGCGTCATCCGCCAGGAGCTTGCGTCCGGCCGCGCGGCTGACGGCGAGGGCGCCGTCGCGGCGACCGCGCAGTCCGTCGCGGGCAAGCGCAAGCGGCGCGCGAGCGTGTCCGTCAGCGACGGCGGCGCGATGTACCCGCTCTCCGACGTGCTCGAGGAGACGCGCGCGGACCCCGAGCTCGTTCGCGAGCTGGAGGACTACGGCGTCATCAAGGGGGAGCTGCGCAACGGCACGCACTACTACGACGAGACCGAGCGCGAGATCATCGGCGCCGTCACCGAGCTCGCGCGCTACGGCGTCGGCGGGCGCAACCTGCGCGTCTTTCGCTCGTCGGCCGATCGCGAGGCCGCGCTGCTGCAGCAGATCCTCGCGCCGGCGTTGCGCTCGCGCAACCCCGAGCGCCGCAAGGAGGCGCTCGAGGCGCTCGAGAACCTCGCGGCCGTCGCCACGCACCTCAAGCACCTGCTGCTGATCCGGGACCTGCGCAAGATCGCCGGGTAGCGGGGCGATGAGATGACGTCCAACGGCTCTCTGGCGAGCCTGATTCGGTCGATCCCCGACTTTCCGAAGCCGGGGATCGTCTTTCGCGACATCACACCGCTGCTGGCGGACCCAGGGGGGCTCGATGCCGCCGTCAGCGCGCTGACCGAACTGACGCGGGACCTGCGGCCCGACCTCGTCATCGGCGCCGAGGCGCGGGGGTTTCTGTTCGGCCCGGCGCTGGCCCGCGAGCTCGGTGCGGGCTTCGCGCTGGCGCGCAAGCCGGGCTCGCTGCCGTACAAGACGATCAGCCACGAGTACGCGCTGGAGTATGCGCGCAGCGTGCTGGAGGTCCACGAGGACGCGATTGCGCCGGGGATGCGGGTGCTCGTCCACGACGACCTGCTGGCGACGGGCGGCACCGCGAAGGCCCTGTGCTCGCTCGTCGAGGATCTCGGCGGCGAGGTGGTGGGCTGCGCGTTTCTCATCGAGCTCGCGTTCCTGCCCGGCCGTGCGGCGCTTGCGCCGCACGAGGCCCACGCGCTCATCCGCTACGACGAGGAGTAGCGCCGGCGCCGTGCCGACGGTGCGCCGCTCGCGCACGCTGCGCTCGACTCCGGAGGAGATCTGGGCGATCGTCGGCGACGCGTATCACCTCCCGCGGTGGTGGCCGCGGGTGTCCCGCGTGGAGAACGTCGAGGGGGACGGCTTCACGCAGGTGCTGACGACGTCGAAGGGCGTGCCGGTGCGTGCCGACTTCCGTCTCGTCGAGTCCGCTGCGCCGTCCGTGACGCGCTGGGAGCAGCAGCTCGTCAACACGCCGTTCGAGCGGATCCTCGCCGCCTCCACGGTCGAGCTTCGCCTCGAGCCCGCGGGCGAGGCGACGACGCGCGTGGCGATCACGCTCGCGCAGCGCCTGTGTGGCCTCGGGCTGCTGGGCGGCTTCATGGTGCGCAGCGCGGCGCGTCGCCAGCTCGACGGGGCGCTCGACGGGCTGGAGGCGCTGGTGCGGCCGCGATGACCGCGGCTCGCTGCGCCCCGCGTCGATGGACGCCCTACGGCGTCGTCGTCGTCGGCGGCGGCGCCGCCGCACCGCCGGTATTCGGCGTCGTGCCAGTACCGCCACCCGGAGCCGGCGCGGCGGTGACGAGGCGCCCGCGCAGGATGATCGTGCCCGGCCGCCTTGGCTCCTCGGCGGTCTCGCGGGTCAGCAGGACCTCGTTGTAGGTCGGCGTGTCCGGCGAAAGGTCGCTGACCGTCTCGAGCTTGCCGTCGGCGCCGACGACGGTGTCGGGGAAGCCGAGGAACTGGTTCTCCGACGCCGAGCTGTAGAGCCAGACGCCGTACGCCGAGCCGCGCGTGCTGCTCGGCGGCAGGCCCGTGGCCTGGAAGGCGAGGCGGAACTGGTCGCTGTCGGGGAAGTGGACGATCGCAACCTCACCGCGGGCGTCGAGCTCGCTGCCCTCCGGCGGGCGCAGCGTGCCCTGCGCCTTGACCTCGAAGACGTCGCCGGTCGGCGTCGTGGCCTGCGTCGTCACGGTGCCCGCCGGCGGCGTCGCGGTCGGGTCGGGCTCGTCATCGCCGCCGAGGCTCAGCGCGAGGATGATCGCGATCGCCAGCACGACGCCGATCCCGGCGGCGATCAGGCGCCCACCGAGCTGCGAGCTCTTGCTGACCTCGACCTGTCGCGCCGCGCGACGATCGAGCGCGTCGAAGGCCTCGGCCACCTCCTCGCGCTCGGCGGGGATGTCGGGCAGCTCGCCGTTGGCGAGCGGCCCCAGGGCGGTGGCGACGCCGCGCGCCCAGCCGCGGCCGGCCGCGGAGCCCTCGAGGTATTCGCGGGTCGCCGCGCGCCGCGACGCCGACTGCTGGCCGAGCAGGTAGTCGGCGATCTCGTCGCGCCGATCGGCGTCGATGCCGGCCGGCTCGGGTCCGAGCGCGGCGACGGCGCCGCGCGCGCGTGCCCGCACCGCGTCGACGTCGGTCTTGAGCAGGCTCGCCAGGTCATCGTAGGACTTGTTCTGGCGCAGCAGCAGCTGCAGGACGGCGCGTTGGCCGTCGGAGAGGCTGTCGAGGGAGGCCATGCAGGCCGCACCCTAGCGCCCCCGCGCGTGGGCCGACGCTAGTGGGTGGCTAGCCTCTCGCCGACCATGAGCAGCGACTCCCCATTTGATCGAGTTCAGGGTTTCGACGCGCTCTACGGCCTCGAGGTGCTCGAGGTCAGCGAGGAGCTCGTGCGTGCTCGGGTCGCCGTGCGCGACGAGCTATGCCAGCCGTTCGGCCTCGTCCATGGCGGCGTCCTTGCGGCGATCTCCGAGACGCTCGCCTCGCTGGGCACGATGGCTGTCGTCTCTGCCGAGGGCAACGCCGCGATGGGCGCCTCCAACGACACGTCGTTTCTGCGCCCGATCGTCGACGGGACGATCCACGCGCGCGCGCTGCGCCGTCACCGCGGACGCACGACCTGGATCTGGGACGTCGAGCTCACCGACGACGCCGGGCGCCTCTGCGCGCTGACGCGGATGACGATCGCCGTCCGGCCGATCCCGGCGGATGCGGCGAACCCACCGTCGACTCCGTCCGCTCCGTCCGCCTGAAGGTCGCCTCAGCCGCCGTAGCGGTTGGTGATCGGCACGCGCCTGTCGCGCCCGAAGGCGCGCGTCGTGACCTTGATGCCGGGCGGCTGCTGGCGGCGCTTGTACTCCGCGACGTCGACGAGGGCGATCACCCGCTCGACGTCGGCGGACGGCAGGCCCCGCGCGACGAGCTGCTCGCGGCCGAGGTCGTGTTCGACGTAGCCCTCGAGGATCGCGTCGAGCACGTCGTAGGGCGGTAGCGAGTCGTCGTCGCGCTGGTCGGGGCGCAGCTCCGCCGAGGGCGGCCGCGTGAAGAGCTCGGACGGGACGAGCCCGCCGCCGGCGCGCTCGTCGCGGTGGCGCGCGAGGTTGTAGACGAGGAGCTTGGGGACGTCCTTGATGACGGCGAAGCCGCCCGCGCTGTCGCCGTAGAGCGTCGAGTAGCCGACCGACATCTCGGACTTGTTGCCGGTCGTCAGGACGAGCCAGCCGAACTTGTTCGACAGCGCCATGAGCAGGTTGCCGCGGATGCGCGCCTGCAGGTTCTCCTCGGTGAGGTCGGGCTCGCGGCCGGCGAACACCTCTGCCAGCGCAGCGTCGAAGCTCTCCATCATCGGCGCGATCGGCAGCGTGAGCAGCTCGACGCCGAGGTTCTCCGCAAGCCGCTCGGCATCGCTGCGGGTGCCCGTGGAGGAGTACGGCGAGGGCATCGTCACGCAGGTGACGCACCCGGGCCCGAGCGCGTCGACGGCGATGAGGGCCACGAGCGTCGAGTCGATCCCGCCGCTGAGGCCGAGGACGACGTGCTCGAAGCCGTTCTTGCGAGCGTAGTCTCGCGTGCCGAGCACCAGCGCGCTGTAGACCTCCTCGACGAGCTCCAGCCGCGGGGCGATCGGGGGGCTGACCGGCGGCTTGCGCGCGGCGCCGGCGTCGCCCTCGCCTTCGGCTTCGCCGTGGACCGTGAACGATCCCAGGTGGTCGACGCGATCACGCGCCTCGGCGGCCGGGGCGCGGCGGCGCGTGTCGCGCAGGCGTGCGGAGCCGACGGTGACGGGGTCGACATCGACGATCAGCAGCGCCTCCTCGAACTGCGGCGCCCGCGCGATCACCGTCCCGTCGTGGTCGACGACGAGCGACTGGCCGTCGAAGACGAGCTCGTCCTGCCCGCCGACGAGGCCGCAGAACGCGACGCCGACGAGCTCGTCGCGGGCGCGCTGCTGGATCATCTGCTCGCGCCGCGCCCCCTTGCCCGCGACGTAGGGCGAGGCCGACAGGTTGACGATCAGGCGCGCGCCCGACAGCGCCTCGTCCGACAGCGGCGCGCCCGGCTGCCAGATGTCCTCGCAGATCGTCAGCCCGACGGTGACGTCGTCGATCGCGATCGTCGCACCGCGCTGACCGGGCTGGAAGTAGCGCAGCTCGTCGAAGACGCCGTAGTTGGGCAGGTGCTGCTTGCGGTAGACGGCCCGGATCGCGCCGTCGGCAAGGACGGCGGCGGAGTTGTGGACGTCCTCGGCGCGCTCGGGGTAGCCGACGACGGCGACGATCGCGGCGGTCTCGGCGGCGAGGCGCTCGAGCGCGGCGCGCGCGTCGGCGAGGAAGTGCTCCTTGAGCAGCAGGTCCTCCGGCGGGTATCCCGTCAAGGCCAGCTCGGGAACGCAGACGAGCTGCGCGCCGGCGTCGCGTGCGCGGGAGATCGCGGAGGCGATCGCCCGCTCGTTGCCGGCGATGTCGCCCACCACCGCGTTGACCTGCGCGAGCGCGACGCGCAGCGGCGTGCTCACCGGCGCCCCAGCCAGTACTCGGTGAACCTCTCGAGCGCCGGATCGTCAGGGCCGCTGGCCTCGAGCATCCGCGTCGCGGTGACGGCGGTGACCGGCACGTCGAGGTTCGGGCGGCGCTGCACGAGGACCGCCTGGCCGACCTCCGCGAGGGCCGGGTCCGGCGGCCCGCCGATGCGCTCGGCGAGCCGGCGCAACTCGAGCGTCAGGCGCTCGTCGCTGTGCAGCAGGACGACGTTCCCCGGCCGGACCGCGGGCTCGGCGCCCGGCGGCCGCGCCTCGCCGGGATCGGGCTGCGTTATGCGCGGCACCGTCGCGTCGTCGCGCGAGACGAAGAACGCCGCCGCGGCCCCGACGAGCAGCACGGTGAGGACGACCGTGCCCAGCGCGAGGACTGCCTTGCCGGCCATCAGCGAGTGCCTCGCGCGGCCGGCTTGCGCGCCGCACGCGCCCCGGCGCCCCCGCCCACGCGCGTCGATCGGCGCCCGCGGACGGACGGGTCGGATGGGACGGACGGTCCGGCACGGTGTCGCACGGAGGCGCCCTCGACGATCGCGTCGATCGACGTGCGCAGCATGTCGGCAAGGGCGTCGAGGTCGGCGAGCGCGTCGTAGTCGCCGAGCAGCCCGAAGCCCAGGTGGCCGTCGTAGCTCATGACCGCGACGCCGAGCGCCTGGCGGCCGGCGAGCGGGACGACCGGGTACAGCGCGCGCAGCCGCCGCCCGAGCAGGTACAGGGGCTGCTGCGGGCCGGGCACGTTGGTGACGACGAGGTTGAAGAAGCGCTCGCGCTGCTGCAGCCGCGCTGCCTGGCTCATGATCGTGGGCGGCGCGAATCCCGCCAGCTCGGTCAGCGTGCGCGCCCCGACGGCCTGCTGGGCGTCGTCGACGTCGGCCGTCGCGTCGCGGATCGCCGCATGCTGGCGGACGGGATCCTCGATGCCGACGGGCAGCAAGACCCACATCGGCGCGACCTCGCTGTCCAGCGCGCGGCCGTCTCCCTCGCCCCGCACGAGGACAGGGACGAGCGCGCGCAGCAGCAGGCCGGCGGTGTCGACGCCACGGTGGCGCAGGAAGCGACCGAGCGCACCGGCCACGACCGCCAGCACCGCGTCGTTGACGGTGCCCCCGAGCGCGTCCTTGACGTGCTGCAGCTCGGCGAGTTCGGCGTCGACCCACGTGTAGCGGCGGTGCGGCCCGACCTTCACGTTCAGCGGCGTCGGCGGGGCGGGCTGCATTCCGGCGAACGCGAGTGCGCCCATCGCCTGCAGCCCGTCGCGCGCGCCGCGCAGCAGCTGGCGCGGCGTGCGCACGACGGCGCGCGCCGTACGCACGAGCTCCTGCGGGCGCGTCGCGCGCTCGAACAGCGCGTCCGTCAGCAGCTGGGCGGGCGTCGGCAGCGGTCGTGGCGTCCACGGCCGCGGCGCCGGAGGCGGTGCGACGGAGGGCTCCGTGTCGAAGAGCACCGTCGTGATGTCGACGGCTTCGATGCCGTCGACGAGCGCGTGGTGGCTCTTGGCGACGAGCGCGAAGCGCCTGCCGTGCGATCCGGGGGCTGCGCCCTCGTCGCGGTGCGCGCGCAGGTTGTCGACGAGCCAGATCTCCCACAGCGGCTTCGTGCGGTCCAGGCGCTGCGCGAACAGCCGGCCGGCGAGGTTCTTGAGCTGCTCTTCGCTGCCCGGCGCCGGCAGGCCCGTATGGCGCAGGTGGTAGCGCAGGTTGAAGTGCGGGTCGTCGACCCAGACCGGGCGGCCCTGGTCGAGCGGGACGTCGGCGAGGCGCTGGCGAAAGCGCGGCACGAGGTGCAGGCGCGACTCGATGAGCGCGCGCAGCTCGTCGTAGGGCGGCGCCGGCCCGTCGAAGACGGTCACGGAGGCGACGTGCAGCCGCGCCCCGGCCTTCTCGAGGTGCAGGAACGACGCGTCGAGTGCCGAGATGCGGTGGCCGTGAGCGATGCGTTGATTGTTCCACGACTGCCCGCCGGCACCGGTCCGGCGCGGTCGGCATTGTGTGCGGCGTGGCTCCGATCGCCCATCTCGACGTCGATGCGTTCTATGCGAGCGTCGAGCTGCAGCGCCGTCCGGAGCTGCGCGGCCTGCCGGTGATCGTGTCGGGCAGCGGCCCGCGCGCGGTCGTCACGACGGCGTCCTACGAGGCGCGGCGCTTCGGCGTCGGTTCCGCCATGCCGACGGCGCGCGCCCGGCGCCTATGTCCCGACGCGGTCCTCGTGGCGCCCGACTTCGACGCCTACCGCCAGGCGTCGCGCGCGGTGATGGCGCTCGTGCGCCGAGCGGTCGAGCGCGTCGAGGTCGTCGGCCTCGACGAGGCCTACCTCGATCTGGTCGATCTCGTCGCGCCGCGTGCGGCGATGCGGCGGCTCGTGTCCGACATCCACGCCGCCACCGGACTGGACTGCTCGATCGGGATCGGCCCCAACCGGCTCGTGGCGAAGGTCGCCTCCGACGCGGAGAAGCCGCGCGGCTTCGTCTGCCTCACGCGCGAGGAGGCCTGCACGCGCTTCGCCCGCCACCCGCCCGGGCTCGTCCCCGGCATCGGGCCCAAGACGGCGTCGCGTCTGGAGGCGATGGGGATCACCACGCTGGGCGCGCTGGCGGCGACGCCGGTCGACACGCTCGTCGCGCGCTTCGGCGCCAACCACGGACCCGACCTGCAGCGCCGCGCGCGATTTGAGGCCTCCGCGATCCTGACGCCGGTGCGCATCGCCGTGTCCGAGTCGCGCGAGACGACGTTCGACGTCGACATCTCCGACGCCGTGCGGCTCGAGGAGATCCTGTCGGACCTCGCCGGTCAGCTCTGCCAGCGGCTGGTCAGGCAGGAGCGGCGTGGGCGCAACGTCGCGATCAAGGTGCGCCTGTCGGACTTCACGACGGTCACGCGCGCGCGCACGATCGCCGAGCCGACGAACGACCCGCGCGTCGTGAGCGGCGTCGCGCTCGAGCTCCTGCGCGAATACGCGCCGGCACGCCCGGTGCGGCTGCTGGGCGTGCGGGTCGCGGCGTTCGAGCAGGCTCAGACGGACAGCGACGCCGACCAGCTCGCGTTGCCGCTGTAGCGTTCCGCCCGTGCCGACGATCGAGATCGCGGGAAACGCCCTGTACTACGACCGGCGAGGAGCGGGCGAGCCGATGCTGCTCATCCAGGGGCTCGGCGGAAACAGCCTGCACTGGGGGGAGGGCTTCCTCGGCGGCCTCGAGGACGGCTTCGAGCTGATCCTCTTCGACAACCGCGGCGCCGGCCGCAGCGGCGCGCTCGAGGGCGACCTGACGATCGCCGACCTCGCCCAGGACGCGCTCGGGCTGCTCGACGCGCTCGAGATCGACCACGCGCATGTCGTCGGGATCTCGATGGGCGGCATGGTCGCCCAGGAGCTCGTCCTCGCCGCGCCCGATCGCGTGCTGACGCTGACGCTCGGCTGCACGTATCCCGGTGGGCCCGAGGCGAAGATGACCGACATGGAGGTCGTCGGGATGCTCGCCGAGGCTGTCCTGTCCGGCGACGACGAGCGCACCCTGCGCGTCGGCTACGAGGTCATGATCGCCGCGGAGTACGGCGAGCAGGAGGGCGCCTACGAGCTCTACAGCGAGCTGGCCGGGCAGTACCGGGCGCCGATCCCCGTGCTGATGGCGCAGCTGGCCGCGATCGTCGGCCACGACACGAGCGATCGCCTCGGCGCCGTGACGGTGCCGACGCTCGTCATCCACGGCACCGAGGACCGGCTGATGGAGCTCGAGAACGGCGAGCTCGTCGCCCGCCTGATCCCCGGCGCGCGCCTCGAGGTGCTCGAGGGCTCCGGACACATGTTCTTCTGGGAGCAGCCCGAGCGCAGTGCGCAGCTCGTGCGCGAGCACGCCGCCTCGGCCGCGGCGCCTCAGTAGAGCGCGGCGGCGAGGCGCCGGCGCGACTCGCGCGCCAGCGGGTCCTGCACGCCGAGCTCGTCGAGCACGGCGACGATGATCTTGCGCAGCCGCTCGCGATGCTCGCCGGCGGGGTCGCTGGCGGCGAGCTCGTCGAGCAGGATGTCCAGGGCGGCCTCGCGGTCGCCGGCGTCGAGCTTGGCAAGCGCCTCGGCGATGCGCGGGTTCTGGCCGTCCTGCTGCTCGAGCAGGATGCGGGCGGCGAGACCGTCGGCGGCGAAGTTGCCGGCGACGTTGCCCAGCAGCCCGAGCGCCGTCTCGGGATCGCCCGCGGCGTACAGCATCCGGGCGAGCTGGAAGTTCGCGTCCGGGTTGGCGGGCTCGAGCTCGAGGACCTTGCGCAGCGACGCCTCGTCACCGGCGTCGAGCAGCTGCTTGGCCTCGCTCGGAACGAGGCCGTCGAAGAACGCCTCGACCTGGCTGGGGCCCTGCGCGCCGACGAACTCCGCGGCGACCTTCCCGTCGACGAACGCCTTCACCGCCGGGATGCCCTGGATGTCGAACTGCTGCGCGACGCGGGGGTTCTGGTCGGTGTCGACCTTCGCGAGGACGACCTTCCCCTCGCGTGCCGCGGCGGCCTTCTCGAGCACCGGGCCGAGCTGGCGACAGGGCGCACACCACGGCGCCCAGAAATCCACGACGACCGGCAGTTCGGCCGATCGCTGCAGCACATCGGTCTCGAAATGCGCCTCGTCGACGTCGATCACGGTCATGCGATCACAGGGTAGACAAGCCGCCGTGCCAGGCTTGCGGGAATGACCGAGCACGTGATCGACCGCGGCGACGGCGTCCGCCTCGCCGTCGTGGACGACCCGGGGGAGGGGGCGCCGATCGTGTTGGCGCACGGCCTGACCGCCGCGCGGCGCTACGTCGTGATGGGCTCCAGGCGCCTGCAGCGCGCGGGCCACCGGGTCGTTGCCTATGACGCGCGCGGCCACGGGTCGTCGACCCCGCCGGATGCCCCAGACGCCTACGGATACGCGGCGCTGTCCGCCGACCTGGCCGCCGTGCTCGACGAGACGGCGACCGAGCGCGCGGTGCTGGCGGGCGTGTCGATGGGCGCCCATACGTCGCTGGCGCTCGCGCTCGCGCAGCCCGAGCGCGTGGCGGCGATCGTCGCGATCACGCCGGCATTCGATCCCGTCGAGTACGCCGATCCGGCGCGGCTCGCGCGCTGGGACGCGCTGAGCGACGGGCTGCGCGACGGGGGGATCGACGCCTTCGCCGACGCATACGGCGTGCAGCGGATACCGGAGCAGTGGCGCGAGACGGTGGGGCGCGCGCTGCGCCAGCGGATGGCGGTGCACGAGCGGCTGGACGCCGTCGCCGACGCGCTGCGCTGGGTGCCGCGCTCGGCGCCCTTTCCGGATCTGCACGCGCTCGAGCAGATCGAGTGCCCGGTGGTCGTGGTCGGCTCGCGCGACGAGGCCGATCCCGGCCACCCGCTGGAGATCGCGACGCTCTACGCCGAGCTGCTGCCGAACGGGCGGCTCGTCGTCGAGGACGAGGGTTCGTCGCCGCTGGCCTGGCAGGGCGGCCGGGTGTCGAAGCTCATCGCGGAGGTGGCGCAGCAGGCGCGGTGAGCGACGCCGGGTGCGTCGTCAGCCGGATCTCGAGATCCGGTCGGTCCATCCGAAACGCGACAGACGGTTCCCGAACCGGGGCTGCGGCGAGCGCCCATGGGT
>JAHWJM010000056.1 GCA_019348435.1 Actinomycetota bacterium | reverse complement strand
GAGATGACGCGCCAGAACGTCACCGCGGGCGTGCGCGAGATCATCTCCCGCCCGTGCCCGACGTGCGACGGCGACGGCGTGATCAAGTCCGAGGAGACGATCGCGATCGAGAGCGAGCGCCGCCTGCGCGTCATCGCCAAGAAGGCGCCCAAGAAGCACGAGGCGTTCCTCGTGCAGATGAACCCGCGCGTCAGCGCGGTCTTCACCGGAAACGGCAAGCGGGTGCTGCACGCGCTGGAGGAGGAGACCGGACGGCGCTTTCACTTCACGGGCACCGAGGGTTTGCCGCTGGACCACTTCGACATCCTCATGGAGGGCTCGCGCGAGGAGGTCCAGGAACGCGCCGTGCCGTTTCGCGAGGGCGACGAGGTGCTCGTGCACATCGTCGAGCCGCACATGTACGACGTCGACGACGCGGTCGCGAAGATCGACGGCTACATCATCAGCATCGCGGGCGGCGGGCGCTTCGTCGGCGCCAAGCGGCTCGTGCGCATCGAGCACGCCGGCCGCACGTCGGCGACGGCGACGATGCTCGACGCGCCGTCGGACGAGGCGCAGGTCGCCTCGCCCGACACGAGCAGCGAGGACGGTGCCGGAGACGATGGCGTAGAATCGTCCACTCGGCGCCGCGGCCGCAGGGGTGGCCGGCGCCGTTCGCGCGCCACGGCCGAGTCTGGCGCGACACCCGCTTCGGAAAGCTAGAACCTTCTTTTCATCATGCCCTACGCAATCGTCAAGACCGGTGGCAAGCAGTACCGCGTCGAGGAGGGACAGACCCTGCTCGTCGAGCGGCTGCCCGACGAACAGGGCGCGACGATCGCGCTGGCGCCGCTGCTGTACGCGGCCGACGACGCGGTCTTCGACACCGACGGCCTCAAGAAGGTCTCGGTCAAGGCCCGCATCGTGGCCCACGAGCGCGGCGAGAAGCTGCGCGTGTTCAAGTTCAAGCCCAAGCGCGGCTACAAGCGCACGACGGGACACCGTCAGGAGCTCACGCGCCTGGAGATCACGGAAGTTTCTGGCGGCGGACGGACTCAGGGCAAATCAGAGCGCGGGGCCGGCCGCCCCGCGGAGGTAACCAACTAATGGCGCATAAGAAGGGCCTCGGCTCCTCGCGCAACGGGCGCGACTCCAACGCACAGCGCCTCGGCGTCAAGACGTTCGCCGGCGAGATCGTCAGCGGCGGCGAGATCATCGTCCGCCAGCGCGGCACGCGCTTCCGCCCCGGCGCCGGTGTCGGCATCGGCAAGGACGACACGCTCTACGCCCGCTCGGCGGGCACCGTCGTCTTTGGCCAGCAGCGCGGCAAGCGCATCGTCTCGATCGCCCCACACGACGCCGAGTAGGACCTTGTCGGCGCGGGATCTCGGCCGCGCCCTCGCGGCCGGCCGCGTTGCGATCGGCGTCGCGCTGCTTGTCGCGCCGCGGCTGAGCCTCGGGGTGTGGATCGGCCGCGACGCCGCCAGCGGCCCGGTCGTCGCGCCTGGCCGCGCGCTGGGGATCCGCGAGGTCGTGCTCGGCGGACTGGCGCTGCACGTCGTCGACCGCCCGCGCGTCGCCGCGCGGATGCTGCGCGCCGTGGCGGTGTGCGACGCCGTCGACCTGGCGGCGACCGTCGCGGTGCGCCGCTCCTTGTCGCCCGTGGCGGTCGCGGCGATCAGCGCGATGGCGCTGGCTGCGGCCGCGGGCCAGCTGTGGGCGGCCGCGCAGCTCGACGCGGGGAACCCGATGCCGGAGGCCGCCGAGGCGGCCTAGGCCCTCAGCGGCGGCTGGGGGTGACACGAGAGCGCGGCTGGTGCGCTTCGCGTTGGCGTTCGCTGGCTGTTCGCGTGGCCGAACGGCATCACTGAAGAAGGGTGGGTTCGGACGTTCCGGGAGGATCTGTGGCTGGCGAGCTATGAGGGCGGTTCGGGCGACGCCTGTCAGTTAGTGCCCGGATATGGCGCACAAGCTGACAGCCGCGTGTTCGACAGGCAGCCCAGTCGCTCAAGCGCACCTTCGCGGGAACCCCGGCGAAGCGCGGCGGTGGGGCTCACGTCGGCTGACTGACCGGGCGGATCAGGATCTCGTTGACGTCGACGTGCGGCGGCTGCTGCACGGCTGACATGATCGCGCGGGCGATGTCGTCGGGCGCGAGGGCGTTGCGCACCGGATTGTCGAAGAACGGCGTGTCGACCATCCCGGGCTCGATGCAGGTCACGCGCACGCCGGTGTCGTTGAGCTCCTGGCGCGCGGACTCGGCCATCGCCGTGACAGCATGCTTCGTGGCGCTGTAGAGCGAGCCCGGCAGCGCGCGGCGCCCGGCGACCGAGCTCGTCAGCAGCAGGTGCCCCACCGACTTCTTGAGTGCCGGCATCGTCGCGCGGATCGTGTAGGCGCACCCCAGGACGTTCGTGAGCACCATGGCGCGCCACTGCTCGGGGGTCTCCTCGAGAAAGCCGCGCGCCGCGCCGACGCCGGCGTTGGCGAGCGCGACGTCCAAGCGCCCGAAGGCGTCCAGCGCGCTCTGCACCATCGCCTCCTGCTGGGCGAACTCGGTGACGTCGCAGGTGACGGCGATCGCCCGCGCCTCACCACCGAGCTCGCCGGCCAGCGCCTCGAGCTTCTCTGTCGAGCGGGCGCCGAGCACGAGCCGGTAGCCCGCGGCCGACGCCTCGCGCGCCGTCGCGGCACCGATGCCGCTCGAGGCGCCGGTGATGAGGAAGACGGGATCGTCGGCCATGGTTCTCCTTCTGGTGGGGGTCGAGGGCCAAAGCGTTACCCCGTGACCGCCTAACGTTGGTCGCGACATGCTCTACGACAAGGCGCGCATCCATGTGGTGGCAGGCGGCGGCGGCGACGGCTGCCTGAGCTTTCGCCGCGAGGCACACGTCCCGCACGGCGGTCCCGACGGCGGCGACGGCGGGCACGGCGGCGACGTCGTGCTCGTCTGCGACGACTCGCTGCGCGACCTGCAGTCCTTCAAGCGCAGCGTGCACTACAAGGCCAAGCGCGCCGGCCACGGCGAGGGCGCGCTGCGCCACGGCGCCGACGGGCCGCCGCTGGAGGTTCGGGTCCCACCCGGCACCCAGGTCGCCTCGTGGGACGGCAGCACGCACGACCTCGTCGTGCCCGGCCAGCGCGTCGTCGTCGCCCGCGGTGGCGCGGGCGGTCGCGGCAACAAGAAGTTCGCCAGCTCGACGATCCAGGCGCCGCGGCTGAGAGAGCGCGGCCTGCCGGGCGAGGAGGGCTGGATCGACCTGCGCCTGAAGCTGCTCGCCGACGTCGGGCTCGTCGGGCTGCCCAACGCCGGGAAGTCGTCGCTGCTGGGGCGCATGACGCGGGCGGCGCCGAAGGTCGCGGCGTACCCGTTCACGACGCTCGAGCCGGTGCTGGGCACGCTCGACGGTCCGGACCGCCAGCTCATCATCGCCGACATTCCCGGGCTGATCGAGGGCGCCAGCGACGGCGCCGGGCTCGGCCACGACTTCCTCGCCCACGTCGAGCGCACGCGCCTGCTCGTGCACGTCCTCGATCTCGCTCCGCTCGATGGCTCCGACCCCGTCGATAACCACGCGACGATCGAGGCCGAGCTGCGCGCCCACGATGTGCGGCTGGCCGCGTTGCCGCGGCTGCTCGCCCTTTCGAAGGCCGATCTCGTCCCCGCCGAGGCGGCGCAGCAGGCGGCGGCGCGGTGGCGCGAGCGCCTCGGCGACGCGGTGCCGGTGCTCGTGACCTCGGCGGCGACCGGCGCCGGCACCGACGAGCTCGCCCTCGAGCTCCTGCGCCGCGTGCCCCTGAGCGGCCCCGACGAGCCGGACGCCGCCGCCGCGCTCGAACACGTGCCCAGCGTCGAGCACCGCGTCTTCCGGCCGGCGGCGAACCGCCGTTTCCGCGTCGTGCGCGTCGACGAGGGCGTCTTCCGCGTCGAGGGCGACGGCGTCGAGCGGCTGCTCATGCGTCACGACCTCGACAACGACGAGGCGCTCGCCCACGTCGAGGGTCGCCTGCGCCGGATGGGGATCATCAGCGCGCTCGAGGCCCAGGGCTTCGAGCCCGGCGACGACGTCGAGATCGCCGGCATCATGTTCGAGCTGCATCGCGGCTGACGCAGTCGCGGTGGCCGGCGGCGCAACCTTGGCGCCCGCGCCGGTGTTGTCGCTCAGGTGCGGGGAACTGAAATCAGGGGAGGTCGTGTGCGGATGACAGACGCCAGAGGCAGAACGTCGCGTGGCCGCGACGAGGCGCAACCCATTACGGTTGCGCACCGATGAGCCTTCGCAGACTTTCCGCACTGACCGTCGCGTTCGCGTGCCTGTGGGCGCCGGCGGCCCAGGCGTCACCTGATCAGCTGTCGATGATGATGGACGACGACATGCTGCTGTACCGCAACAACGTCACGCAGACCCGCTCGCTGGTGACGATGCGCTCCATGGGCGTCGAGGTCGTGCGGGCGACGGTCCTCTGGCGTAACGTCGCCCAGGGCGCCGATCTGTCGATGAAGGAGATCGAGCGCATCAAGGGATCGAAGAGCCGCGCCCAGGCCCTCAAGCAGCGCAAGCGCTTCAAGGCCGCGAACCCGCGCACGTACCCGACCCGCAACTGGGATCGCTACGACAACCTCGTCAAGGAGGCCGACAAGCTCGGGATGCGCGTGTACTTCACGATCACCGGCCCGGGCCCGAGCTACGCGCACAAGATCGCGCCGAAGAACCAGCGCCCCAACGCCGGCACGTACAGGCCCTACCCGACGCGCTATCGCAGCTTCGTCGAGGCCGTCGGCAAGCGCTACTCCGGCACGTACCGCGACGAGAACGCGCTGCGCAAGGCGCTGCCGCGCGTGTCGATGTGGTCGCTGTGGAACGAGCCCAACCAGGCCGGCTGGCTGTCGCCGCAGTGGGAGAAGGTCGACGGCCAGGTCGTGCCCGTGGCGCCGATGCTGTACCGCGAGCTGCACCAGGCCGGCGTTCAGGGGCTCGAGCGTTCCGGCCACGGCAGCGACACCATCCTGCTCGGTGAGACCGCTCCGATGGGGTCTGACCAGCGCGGCGCGCGCAACGGCCTGCGCCCCGTCCCGTTCCTGCGCGAGATGGTTTGCCTGAAGCCCGACGGAACGCCGTACACCGGCGCCGACGCGACCCGGCGGCGCTGCCACACGTTCGTGCGCAACCCGACGCTGAAGGCGACGGCCTTCGCCCATCACCCGTACACGAAGAAGGCCGCGCCGACGATCGCGCCGAAGAAGCCCGACGACATCACGATGGCCAACATCGGCACGCTGGGCCCGCTGCTCGACACGCTTTCGTCCCAGTCGGGCGGCAAGGTGCCCGGCGGCCTGCCGATCTTCCTGACCGAGTTCGGCTACGAGAGCCAGCCCGACCCGCGCAACGGCATCCCGTACATGCGCCAGGCCGAGTTCAACCAGCTCGGCGAGTTCCTCGCCTACAACGAGCCGCGCGTGGCGGCGACGACCCAATTTCTGCTGCGCGACGCGCCGCCGCTGAGACGCTCCCCGGTCACCGGCAAGAAATACAGGAAGGGCTCGCGTGAATACTGGTTCACCTACCAGTCGGGCCTGTACACCACGCGCGGCCGAGCCAAGCCGGCCGCGTATGCATACGCGTTCCCGCTGGTCATCTTCTCCGCGAGCCCGGGCGTGGTCAACTTCTGGGGACAGGCACGCTTCCTCCCCAATGGCGCGCCCCACACCGTCGTCTTCCTGTGGCGGCCCACGCCGCAGACGCCGTGGCAGCAGATCAGCGAGGGGATCGCGACCTCGCCGCGCGGGTTCTTCACCGGCGCGGTCCCGATCCCCGGCCCCGGCGGCGAGTACAGCGCGGCGTACGTGGCCCCGGCGACGGAGACCGCGGAAGCCAAGCTCGGCGCCTACACGCTGCCGACGAAGCTGAAGTAGGCAGCGCGGCGCAGCGGCCATGCGCGCGTAAGCTCAGGCGCGCATGGCCCGGTATGTCATCAAGCTCGGTTCGAGCATCGTCGCCGAGGACGACGGCGAGCTGCGCGCCGCCGTCATCGACCGCATCTGTGCGGAGGCCGCGAGGCGCCACGCGGCTGGTGACGACGTCGTGCTCGTGACAAGCGGCGCGATCGCGCGCGGCATGCGGGTCATGGGCCTGCCGGTGCGAGCGGTACGTCCGCGGGCGATCGAGGACCTGCAGGCGGCGAGCGCCGTCGGGCAGGGCAAGCTCTACCGCGTCTACGACGAGCTGCTGCGCGAGCACGGCATCACCTCGGCGCAGGTGCTGCTGACGTTCTTCGACATGAGCGCGCGCACGCACTACCTCAACGCACGCGGAACGCTGGGCAAGCTGCTCGAGTGGCGCGTCCTGCCGGTCATCAACGAGAACGACACGACGGCCACCGACGAGATCTCCTTCGGCGACAACGACTTCCTCGCCGCGCAGGTCGCGATGCTCGTGGGCGCCGACCTGCTCGTCCTGCTGACCGACGTCGACGGGCTGTTCACCGCCAGCCCGCGCACCGATCCCGACGCGCGCCTCGTCCCCTCGGTGACCGACTTCGCCGCGCTCGGCGCCCTGACGATCGGCCACACGACCTCGCCGCTGGGGACGGGCGGGATGCGCTCGAAGGTCGTCGCCGCCGAGATGGCGACGGCGGGAGGGATCGAGACCGTCATCTGCAGCGGGCTGCGCGCCGGCGCGCTGGGCGCGGCGCTCGACGGCGAGCCGGAGGGGACGCGCTTCAGCGCGGGCGAGGTGCGCTACTCGTCGTTCAAGCTCTGGCTGCGCTACGCCAAGCCGGCGCGCGGGACGGTCGTCGTCGACGCCGGCGCCGCACGGGCGCTGCGCGAGGGCGGCACGTCGCTGCTGCCGGTCGGGATCACCGAGGTGCGCGGCGCCTTCGACGCGGGTGACGCCGTCCAGGTCGCGCACGGCGCGATCGTCATCGGCAAGGGGATCTGCAACTACGCCGCCGACGAGCTCGCCCAGGTCAAGGGGATGAAGTCGGCTGCCGTGCGCGGGGTGCTGCCGCGCGCGACCGACGAGGCGATCCATCGCGACTACTTCGTGCTGAGCTGAGAGGACTGACGTACCCTTCGCCGATGGCGACCGCCACCCGCACCGTCTCGGACGTCTGCCTGCAGGCGCGCGCCGCGGCTCGCAGCCTCGCGGCGTTGGACACCGACACGAAGAACGCCGCGCTGCACGCGATCGCCGACGCGCTGATCGGCCGCACCGACGAGATCGTCGAGGCCAACGCGCGCGACATGCAGGCCGGCCGCGGCGGCGCTCTGAGCGAGGCGCTGCTCGACCGGCTGGCGCTCGATCCGGCGCGGATCTCGGCGATCGCCGCGGGCACGCGCGCGATCGCCGCGCTGCCCGACCCGGTCGGTGAGGTCGTCGAGGGCAGGCGACTGCCCAACGGCCTGGACGTGCGCATGCTGCGGGTGCCCTTCGGCGTCGTCGCGGTCGTCTACGAGGCGCGCCCGAACGTCACGGTCGACGCCGCCGCGCTGTGCCTGAAGTCCGGCAACGCGGTGGTCCTGCGCGGCTCGTCGTCGGCGACGCACTCCAACGCCGTACTGGCGCAGATCGCCGCCGAGGCGGCGGGGTCGGCCGGGGTGCCCGAGGGCGCGATCGGCCTCGTGGCCGGCGGCGGTCGCGCGGAGCTCGCCGAGCTGGCGACCCAGGACGGCGTCGTCGACCTGATCTTCCCGCGCGGGGGCGAGGGGCTGAAGGCGGCGCTGAAGGCCGTCGCGACGGTGCCGGTGATCTACGCCGCGTCGGGCAACTGCCACGTCTTCGTCGACGCCTCCGCCGACCTTGACGCCGCCGAGGCCATCATCCTCAACGCCAAGGTCCAGAAGCCGAGCGTCTGCAATGCGGCCGAGACGCTGCTCGTGCACGGCGGGGTGGCGCCGCTGTTCCTGCCGCGGGCGCTGGCCGCACTGCGGACGGCCGGGGTGCAACTGCGCGTCGACGGCCGCACGCGGGCGCTGGCCGGCGAGCTTGCGCCGTCGCTGCAGGACGCCTCCGAGGAGGACTGGGACACGGAGTTCCTCTCGCTCGTGCTGGCCGTTCGCGTCGTCGACTCCGTCGAGGAGGCGATCGAGCACATCAACGCCCACGGCTCCGGGCACTCCGAGGCCATCGTGACGACCGACACGCGCGCTGCACGCGCCTTCGAGCGCGGCGTCGACGCGGCCTGCGTCTACATCAACGCCTCCACGCGCTTCACCGACGGCGGCGAGTTCGGCATGGGAGCGGAGATCGGCAACTCGACGCAGAAGCTGCACGCGCGCGGGCCGATCGGCGTGCGCGAGCTGTGCACGCTGAAGTACGTGGTCGCCGGAGACGGCCACGTGCGTCCCTGACGTGGCGCATCGCGCGTGGCCCGGATCGGGATCCTCGGCGGGTCGTTCAACCCGCCCCACCTCGCCCACCTGGTCTGCGCATCGGAGGCCGCCGCACAGCTCTCCCTGGACCGGGTGCTGCTGACGCCGGTCTCGTCGCCGCCGCACAAGGAGGCCGAGCAGGATCCGGGCCCGGAGGTGCGCCTCGAGCTCTGTCGCCTGGCGGTCGCCGGCGACGAGCGGCTCGCGATCTGCGATCTCGAGGTGCGGCGGGGAGGACCGTCGTACACGGTCGATACGCTGAGGGAGCTTCATGCGCGCACGCCGGAGGACGACCTGACCTTCATCGTCGGGGGCGACATCGCCCTTGGACTCCCGAGCTGGCACGAGCCGGAGGCGGTGCTCGGCCTGGCGCGGCTGGCCGTCGCGGAGCGATCCGGGGCCGGGCGCGAGGAGATCGTCGCCCGGTTGACGCAGCGCTTCGGCGGGGCGGCGGCGAAGCCGGTGTTCTTCGACATGCCGCGCCTGGACATCTCCTCGTCGGAGATCCGGCGCCGGATCGCGCAGGGCGATCCGATCCGCTATCTCGTACCTGATCGCGTTGGCGAGCACATTGCTCGGGGAAGGCTCTATCGATGAACCCAGACCAGCTCGCAGAGACGATCGCCGCGCAGGCGGCCGACAAGAAGGCGATCGACGTCGTCGAGCTCGACGTCCGGCGTGTCGTGAGCTACACGGACTTCTTCCTCGTCTGCTCGGGCAACACGTCGCGCCAGGTCAAGGCGATCCACGACGGCATCCACCAGGCGCTCAAGGACGAGCACGGGCTCCTGCCGCGCCGGGTCGAGGGGCAGACCGAGGCGGCCTGGATCCTCATGGACTACCTCGACGTCGTCGTGCACATCTTCACGCCTGAGGCGCGGGACTTCTACCGCCTCGAGCAGCTCTGGGGCGAGGTGCCCGCACGCGCGATGGAGCCCGCCGCCTCCTAAGGCTTTGCGAGCGTCTGCGCGGCGACGCGCAGGTCCTCGACGAGGATGTCGCGCTGCGCCTGACGTGACTCGCCGTCGCGGCCGCGCAGGATCGACGAGGGGTGGATCGTCGCGACGACGACCGGGGCCAGGTCCGAGTCCAGCGGCCGGCCGTGCTCGGCCATGAGCTTGAAGCTGCTGCCCAGCAGCGACTTCGCCGCGGTGGCGCCCAGGATCACGAGTGCCTCGGGGCGCAGCAGGTCGAGCTCGGCGAGCAGCCATGGGCGGCACGCCTTGATCTGCTTGGCGTCGGGCTTCTGGTGGATGCGTCGCTTGCCGCGCTCCTCGAAGCGAAAGTGCTTGACGGCGTTCGTGACGTAGGTCTCGGCGCGGTCGATGCCGGCCGCCACGAGCGCCCCGTCGAGCTCACGCCCCGCCGGTCCGACGAACGGCCGGCCTTCCCGGTCCTCGCGATCGCCGGGCACCTCGCCCACGAAGACGAACGTCGCATCCTTCGGCCCCTCACCGAACACCGTCTGCGTTGCCGGCTCCCACAGGTCGCAGCCGCGACAGCCGGCGGCGGCGTCACGCAGCGCGTCGAGCGTCCGGCGCTGGGGCAGGAACGGCGTCGCGTCGAACGGCTCGTCGGCCATGGCGCGAACGTTCCCGCTGCGCCGCGCCCGCAAGCCTCGAAACCGAGACCTCCGAAGGCGCGGACGCGGGAGTGGAGCTGAGGGGGCTCGAACCCCTGACCTTCGCGCTGCCAGCGCGACGCTCTCCCAGCTGAGCTACAGCCCCGAGCGGCCAACCGCCGCCATCTTAACAACCGGCCCGCCGGCCGTCCCCGCCGTCAGCGTGGGCGGCGGGGGATGAACTCGGGAACGTCGGGTTCGGAGGCCGGCGGCGGGGGCGGCCCCGAGGACGAGGACGTGCCGGAGGTCATCCGCATCCGGTCGCTCGCGCGGGGCGTCGAGCGGCCGGTGGTCGTCAGCGACGACGCTCGGGCGACGATCGTCCAGGTCGAGCTCTCGTCGAGCTTCATGGAACGCTCGAACCGCGAGGTCATCGAGCCGGTCCGTGCGCTGCTCGATCGCCTCCGGAGCGAGGGCGAGGTCCCCGAGGGGCTCGAACTGGCCATGACCGGCAGCGCCGTCGTCGGCCACGACATCAACTCGCGGGAGGAGATCGCCGCGCAGACGATCGAGCGCTGGA
>JAHWJM010000055.1 GCA_019348435.1 Actinomycetota bacterium | reverse complement strand
CGGAACGCGGTACGCGAGCGGGACTCGGACCTCCAGGCCGAACGAACCGCTCTGGCTCGCTCGGTCAAGGAGGTCGAGCGTCTCAAGCGCAAGATGCGCGCCGACGTGGAGGGCCTGCGAGACCAGGTGAAGAAGCTGCGGGACGAGAACCGCGATCTCAAGAAGAAGATCACCGCGGCGATCGACCCCAAGCGCCTGAGCCTGCGTCCCTACGCGAAGGACCCGTCGCTGGACCTGCAGTCGATGACCGAGGCCTACCTGACCTACGGCCACCGCCTGGAGCGCCACATCGCCGACACCGCGCGGATCGTCTGGGACGCGCTGGACGCCGAGAAGCTCGTCATCTACGAGGGCGCGCAGGGCGCGCTGCTGGACATCGACCACGGCACGTATCCGTTCGTCACGTCCTCCAACCCGATCGCCGGCGCGGCGTGCGTGGGGGCCGGCGTCGGACCGAAGGACGTCCACGAGGTCTGGGGCATCGCCAAGGCCTACGTCACCCGCGTCGGCTCAGGCCCCTTTCCGACGGAGCTCGACGACGAGGTCGGCGAGGACCTGCGCACCCGCGGCGGCGAGTTCGGCACGACGACCGGCCGTCCCCGGCGCACGGGCTGGCTCGACATCCCCGCGCTGCGCTACGCCTCGCGCATCAACGGCCTGACGGCGCTCGTCATCACGAAGCTCGACGTCCTCACGGGCTTCGACAAGATCAAGGTCTGCACCGCCTACAGCGGCCTGGACGGCGCGCACTTCACGGACTTCCCCTACCACCAGTCGGTCCTGCACCACTCCCGCGGCGAGTACATCGAGCTCGAGGGCTGGAGCGAGGACATCACCGACTGCCGCTCCCCCTCCGACCTGCCGCAGGCCGCGCGCGACTACCTGGACTTCATCGCAGAGCAGGTCAAGGTGCCGATCGTGCTCGTCGGCGTCGGGCCGGGCCGCGAGCAGATCATCTGGATGCGGGGCGAGCGCCTGCGGGCAGCGGCGTAGGGGCCGCGGAGGCGGGTGCGGGCGCCGGTTGCCCGCGCAGCCGGCGCTCTCCGCGGCGCAGCGCGCGCCGGACCAGGGTCGCCGATGACAGCAGCGCAAGCGCGGCGAGCGTGATCTGCACGCTGACGATCCCCTCCTCGCTCCAGTAGACGTCGTCGAGGCGCAGCAGCAGCGCCGACTCGTCGAGCGTCAGCGCGACGCCGGCGCCGAACGGCACCGCGAGCAGCCGGCCCGCCCGCCCGTCGATCTGCGCGTCGCGGGAGATCACGGCCGCCCCGCCGGCGAGGAACGCGATGACGATGCCCGGAACGAAGTGGTGGATGTGGCGCTCGCCGACGACGAGGTCGCGAAAGGGGCCGTCAGGCCCACCCCGGCGGATGAGATAGGTCCACAGCCGCGCGCCCGCGAACGTCAGCGAGAACGACGCGAGCAGGTTCAGCTGCGCGGCCTCGCGCGGGCTCATGCTCTCGATCCCGGCGACCGCGACGGCGACCGTCTCGCGCACGGCCACATCGGCGGTCTCCAGCGCATCGAGCTCGGGGTGCGCCTGGATGCGCGCGCGCAGCATCCGCGCGATCTCGCCGCCGAGCACGGCGCCGGTCAGGCTGAACGCCGCGACCCCCAGGGCGACGGTGCCGCGCTCGGCGCGCAGGCGTCGGCGGCGCGCCCACGGCAGCTCGATCGCGCCGGGCAGACGCGGCATGCGGGCCGGCCGACGTCGCGCCTGGCGCGTCAGGCCCACCGCTCGAGCAGATCCTCGTCGGGCACGTCGCGCACGAGCCGGGCGGGAACGCCCATCACGACCTTGCGCGCGGGCACGTCGGCGGTCACGACCGCGCCGGCGGCGACGAACGCCTCCTCGCCGATCTCCACGCCCGGCACGAGCACGGCGCCGCCGCCGATCCGGCAGGCCCGGCGCAGCGTCGCCCCGCGCAGCGGCATGCCCTTCGGGTGGCGCGCCATCGTGTCGTCGTTCGTCGTCATCGCGCAGGGGCCGAAGAAGACGTCGTCCTCGATGACGCTGTAGGCCGTGACGTAGGCCTGCGACTGGATCCGCACGCGGGCGCCGATCCGCACGTCGTTGTCGACGCCGCTCGCGCGGCCGACGACGCTGTCGGGGCCGACCGTCGCGCGCTCGCGCACGAAAGCCTGGTCGCCGATGATCGAGCCGGCGCCGATCCGCGCGCCGGCGAAGACGATCGCCTGCGTGCCGAGCACCGCCCCGGCCTCGATGACGAGCGCCGCAGGCGCGTCGCGCGGCGCGGTCGAGCGCTTGCCGAGCTTCGGCGGCTTGCCGAGCACCACGCCGTCGCCGATCACGACGCCGTCGCCGATCACGACGCCGTCGTAGACGACGACGTGCGCGCCGAACGTGACGTCGGCGCCGACCTGCGCGGTCGGGCTGAGCACGAGTCCGGGGGCCGTGCTCATCGCGCCCGCCCGACCGGCGAGTTCTCGCGTGCGATCGTCGAGCAATGGCGCGCCGTCATGAGCAGCGCAGGGTAGCCATGGCGGCGACGACGCGGTCGGCCGCGTGGCCGTCGCCGTAGAGCTGCGGGCGCTGCGCCGGCGCCTCGCGCGCCAGCGCCGCGTGCGCGGCGGCGTCGTCGAGGTCGACGAGGACGTTCCAGCCCGCGTCGACCGTCTCCACCCACTCGGTGCTGTCGCGCAGCGTCACGCACGGGACCCCGGCGAGGTAGGCCTCCTTCTGCACGCCGCCGGAGTCCGTCAGGACCGCGCGGGCGCGCGTGAGCAGTGCGCTGAAGGCGAGCGGGCCGAGCGGCGGCAGCAGCGTCGCGCCGCGCTCCAGGCGCGCCGTCAGCCCGGCCGCTTCGAGCCGGGCGCGCGTCCGCGGGTGCAGCGGCAGGACGACCGGCAGCTCGACGCCCAGCAGCAGCTCGACGAGGCGCTCCAGGCGCACCGGGTCGTCGACCGTCCCGGCGCGGTGCGCCGTGACCAGCACGTATGCGCCGGGCGACACGCCGGCGTCGCGCAGCGGCCCGTCCTCGGCGCGCGCGCGGGGCCCCAGCAGCCGAGCGACGTCGACCATGACGTCGCCGACGACCTGCACGTCGCCGGCCACCCCCTCGCGCGCGAGGTTGCCCGCCGCGTTCTGCGAGGGAACGAGCAGCAGATCGCTGACGTGGTCGGTGACGACGCGGTTGAGCTCCTCGGGCATCGCGCGGTCGAAGGAGCGCATGCCGGCCTCCACGTGGGCGACGGGGATCCGTGCCTGCGCCGCGGCGAGCGCGCCGGCGAGCGTCGAGTTCGTGTCGCCGTAGACGAGCACGGCGGCGGGCGCCTGCTCGCGCAGCAAAGCGCCGAGCGCGCCGAGCATGCGCGCCGTCTGGTCGGTGTTCGACCCGCCGCCGAGCCCGAGCTCGATGTCGGGGGACGGCATGTCGAGCTCACGCACGAAGACCGACGACAGCTCGTCGTCGTAGTGCTGGCCGGTATGCACGAGCAGTTCTTCGTGGTGCTCGCGCAGCGGCCCGGAGACGGCGGCGGCCTTGACGAACTGCGGCCGGTTGCCGATGACCGTGACGATCTTCACGCGGCGGACGCGCGCGCGAGCTGGGCCTCGATGTGCTCGCGGACGACCGCCGCCGCGGCGGCGGACACCGGTCCCGGCGCGTGCGTCAGCGCGGTGCCGTCGATCGCGTGGACCGGGTGCACCTCGCGCAGCGACGACGCGAGGAACGCCTCGCTCGCCGCGGCGAGATCCTCGCGCGTCGTGACGCGTTCGCTCGCGTCGGTGACGGCGAGCAGCGCGCGCCGGGTGATCGAGTCCAGGATGCGATCGCTCAGCGGCGGCGTGTACAGCGCCTCGTCGAGCACGTAGAAGAGCGACGTCGTCGGGCCTTCGAGCACGCGCCCGTGCGGCGTGACGAGCAGCGCCTCGTCGGCGCCGTGCTCGTGCGCGATGCGCGTGGCGAGCATGTTCGCGGCGTAGGAGAGCGACTTCACGCCGTCGAGCACGCGCGTCGGCGTGTACGTCACCGTATGCAGGGCGATCGTCTCCGGGCGCTCGGGCAGGGTCTCGAGCATCCCGATCCGCCGGCCGCCGCGGGTCACGACGAGGCGCAGCATCGCCTCGTCGGGCTCGCCCGCGGCGATCAGCGCCGTGGCGTCGGCGCGCACAGCCTCCAGGTCGAAGGGCAGTCGCAGGGCCTGCGCGCTGCGCGCCATCCGCTCCAGATGCTCCTGCAAGGCGAACGGGCGGCCGCCGTAGATGCGCGCGACCTCGAAGACGCCGTCGCCGCGCAGCAGCCCGTCATCGGTGACGGGGATCTGCGCCTGTGCGACGTCCATGACGTCGCCGTCCAGGATGGCGAGCGTGGCGGCCATGCCGTAGAGCCTACGAGGAACGCGTCCTCGGGACGGACCTGTCCGGAGCTCGCCTCAGTCAGGGGCCGGCACCGGCGGCGCCTCGCGCATCTCGCGCGCGAACGTCAGCGCCGTGGCGGCGAGCGTGAGGATCGGAACCGAGATGAACACGCCGATGATGCCGGCGGTGATGCCGCCGATCGCCAGCGCGAGGATCACGGCGACGGGATGGATGTGGATGGTGCGGCCCATGATCAGCGGATACAGCAGGTGCCCCTCGACCTGCTGGACGGCGACCACGAGCCCGAGCACGATCAGCGCGGTGACCACTCCTCCGTCGACGAGCGCGATCAGGACGGCGGCCAGGCCGGCCATGAACGCGCCGATCAACGGCACGAACGCGCCCAGGAAGGTGAGCAGCATGAGCGGGAAGACGAGCGGGACCCCGAGAATGGCCAGGCCGGCGCCGATCATGATGGCGTCGGCGCTGCCGACGAGCACGAGGCCGCGGACGTAGCCCGTGAGCGCGGAGTACGAGCGGCGCGCGAGCTCGTCGAGGCGCCTGCGCTGGCGCCCGCCGAACGTATCGACGACCCAGCGCCACATGCCCGGCCCGTCCTTGAGGAAGAAGAACAGCAGCAGCAGGGTGATGATCAGCCCGGTGATCACCTCCCCCGCCACGACGGCGCCGTGCACGACGCCGCCGGTGAGCGCGCCGCTGGAGTCGCTGAGCTGATCGCCTGCGTTGTCGATGTACCGGTCGATGTCGGCATCGGTGAGGTTGAAGGGCGGCTCGCTGAGGAAGTTGCCCGCCTCCCGGATGCCCTGCTCCACGCTGGCGGCGAGCTCGGACACCTGGCGCGCGACCGCCGCCCCGGCCATCGTCAGCGCGGCCACCAGCAGCGCGATCGCCCCGAGCAGGACGGTCGCCGCCGCCGCGCCGTCGGAGAAGCGATGGCGCATGAGCCACCGCGCCGGCGGGCGCAGCACGGTGCTGACCAGCACCGCGACGATGATCGGCAGCACGACGATGCGCAGGTAGCCCAGGACGTACGCCGTCAGCGCGATGGCGGCCGCGACCGCGAGCAGCCGCCACGCGATCGCCGCGCAGGAGCGCAGCCACGGCGGCACGGGATCGTTCGGGGACGACAGCGCGGGCGGGGCGGCCGGCACCACGCCGGGCGCTTCCGGTGCCGACGCCGGCGCCGGCGGGTCGGCAACCGCGTCGGGCTCGTGACCGCGCGCCGGGAGCGACTCCGTCACCTCGTCATCGTCTGAACCGAGGTCCGCCGGGCGCTGCCGATCGGCCGTCATCGCTGAGCGAGTCTAGTGGGAGCTCGCGGCGTCACCCGCATCGCCCGGGATGCCCCCGCCAGGAATCGAACCTGGAACCTTCGGATTAAGAGTCCGCTGCTCTGCCAGTTGAGCTACAGGGGCTGGGTATCGACCCAGCGGGCAATCCTAGTGGGTCGTTTCGGGACGTTGCACGTGCAGCGTCCCGCGAGGGCTCACTGCGCAGGCGTTGTCGTCGCAGCGCCCTGAGCGGCCTGGGCGGCGATCTGCTGCTTGTAGGACTCCAGCGCGGTGCGCAGATCCTTGCGCTGGTCCGCCGGGGCCAGATCGATCGCGCGGGTGGCCGCCAGATCGCCGACCCGGTTGTCGCCCGCCTGGTACGCCAGCGCCGCAAGCTGCTGATAGGAGTTCGAGCTCGGCGGATCCTCCGCGGCGGTCACGAGCTGCTTGGCGCGCACGGCCTTGGGCAGTTCGTCGATGGCCTGGTAGGCCTGCACCATGAGGTTCGCGGCGCGCAGGTTGGGCTGCTCGGGCTCGAGCGCCAAGTGGCGCTCCCACGCGGCGGTGGCGAGCGCGAGGCGACGCTTGCCGTCGTCGGTATAGGTGCCCTCCTGCGTGATCCCGTCGACGCCCGCGCGCTGGAAGCGCGCGATTGCCAGCTGTGCCCACGCGTCGGCGTCCCTCGGGTTGGCGCGCACCTTCGCGAGCTGCGCGTCCACGCGCTTGTCGATCGCTTCCGTCGCGCTGCCGCCCTGATTGGCGTCGTCGTTGAAGGCATCGACGAGCCCGCCGCTGGAATCGCTGCCGATGCCGAACAGCACGAGACCGCCACCCATGAGGATGGCGAGGCTCAGGTAGATCACTTGCACGGTGCGGCGCCGGCCACGTCCGCGCAGGTCGAACAACATCGGGGTCAGTCCTTCCGGTGGGGTCCTCCCAGCTTAGACAGATCGCCGCGCTCGCCATCCGGCTCGTCGTACCCCAGCCTCTGCTCGTCGTCCGGATCGTCGGGATCGTCGTCGGGCTCGTCGCCCTGCGGCCCCGCGTCCTCGTCGTCGTCCTGCTCGTCCTCCCACCAGTCCGACCGGCCCTCCGGTGGTTTGACGCGCTCGATCCAGCGCGCGAGCAGGATGCTCAGCTCGAAGAGCACGATCAGCGGCGCCATCGCGATCGACATCGTGAACGGGTCGGGCGTCGGCGTGGCGACGGCCGCCAGCACGGCGATGCCGAGGATCACGTAGCCGCGGTTTCGCGCCAGCTGCTGGGGCGTGAAGATGCCCAGGCGCGTCACCGCCAGCACGCCGACGGGAATCTGGAAGAGCACGCCGACGCCCGCCACGAAGAGGACGGCGAACCTGAAGTAGTCCTTGGCCTGCAACAGGATGTCGAACGAGTCGTCGTTGAAGTTCTGTAAGAACGCCACCGCCCGCTCGAGGACGACGAAGTAGCCGAACGCCGCGCCCATGATGAACAGCACGGGCACCATGAGCATGAGCGGCAGCGCGACCCTGCGCTCGCCGGGGCTGAACGCCGGTAAGACGAACGCGTAGGCCTGGAAGAGCAGCATCGGCATCGCGAGCAGCAGGGACGCGTAGAAGGCGATCGTGATCGTCGCGGTGAACGGCTCGGTGACGCCGAGCGTGACGAGGTTGCGCTGCGTGTTCTGCGGGATCGCGGCGGCGGCCTGCCTGAGCTCGCGGCTGGCCTCGGCAAGCTCCTTCGAGCTGCTCGCGATCGCCCCGCGCTGGGCGGGCGTGACGTTCTCGGCGCCGCCCAGGGCCTCGAAGGTCTCGGCGACCGACGCGAGCGCCGGGCCGAGCGCGCGCAGCGCCTGGCCCTGCTCCTGCTGGAAGCGCGCGGCCTGCTCGAGCGGATCCTTGCTCGTCTTGCTCGGGTCCTGCAGGTTCTGCGTGTTGCGAACCGGCTGCGTGACGATGTCGAGGATCGCGTTGTTCTGCCAGAAGCAGACCACGAAGGCGGCGACGAGCGTGAAGGCGCAGATCAGCAGCCGCTTGCGCAGCTCCGTGAGATGGTCGACGAGGGTGAGCTTGTCCTCGTGGCCGATCGGCCGCAGTCCGGTTTTCGGCATGCGGCGAGGGGTTCTAGGAGTGCGTCGGGCGCACAGCGTCGTCCGAGTCCTCGGCGCGCGCTGCGGTGAGCTTCGACGGCTCGTCGTCGTCGTCCTTGGAGCTGCCCGTGATCGAGTCCTTGAACTCGCGCATGCCCGATCCGAGCGAGCGGCCGAGATCCGGAAGACGCTTGGGTCCGAAGACGACGAGCGCGATCACGAGCACGATGAGCATTTCTGGTAGTCCGATGCCAAGCGGCATGAGGGCTCCTCGATTTTGGGGTGCGATAAGCGTACCGCGCAGTCTGCGGCGCGGACGTTCTTCGGAGGCTCGTGAGAGATGTTCAAGTTCCCTCACGGCCTGCCGATGAGGGCGTCATGCAGGAGTTCGAACACAGTCCCTCAGCGGATCACAAACGGTACGTCCGCAAAGTGACGCTGCCGTCCGGAAAGACGATCGAGGTCATCTCCTTCGACGATGATCTTGCGCCCGCGCAGCGCGAGTTGCACGTGTGCCCCGAATGCGACTCGCAGCTCGTGTACCCGGTGACCTGGGAGGAGGCCGACGCCGCCCGATGGACCGTCGACCTGCGCTGCCCCAACTGCGAGTGGACGGTCTCGGACACATTCGACGACCAGCTCATCCAGCGATTCGACGAGACGCTCGACCGCGGGACGGAGGCGCTCATCACCGACCTGCGCAAGCTCGCCCGCGCGAACATGCAAGAGGACGTGGAGCGCTTCATCGCAGCGGTGAATGCCGAGTACGTCCTGCCCGAAGACTTCTAACGCCGGCCCGCGCTAGGCCTTGCGGTCGGCGACCGACCTCGCCACGAGCTCGAGGGCCTCGCGCTGGCCCTCCTCGAGGGCGAGCGGCACGAGCTGCGCCGTCGCCGCCTCGACGATCGCCAGTGCGCGCGCCTGAGCGGCCTCCAGCGCGCCGGTCGCGGCGACCCGGTCGCACAGCGCCTCGGCCTGCTCTGCCGTGGTGATCGCCCGCAGGTCGACGGCGGCGAGCGCCGAGTCGCGCTCGCCGGCGAGGATGAGCGGCAGCGTGACGGTCCCGTCGAGCAGGTCGGCGCCGCGGTGCTTGCCGGTCAGCGCGGCTGGGCCGGCGACGTCGAGGACGTCGTCGAGCAGCTGGAACGCGATGCCGATGCCGCGCCCGAACGCGGCGAGCGCCGCGATCTGAGCCGCCGGCGCCTGCGCGGCAAGGGCGCCGAGCCGGCAGGAGGCCTCGAACAGGCGCGCGGTCTTCAGCTCGCAGCGCAGCAGGTAGCGCTCGACCGGCACCGCCTGGTTCCACGCGTCCTCGCGCTGCAGCAGCTCTCCCTCGGCCAGCGCCGAAGTCGCCCGCGACAGCGCCTGCACCGCCTCCAGCGAGCCGGCCGCCGTGAGCTCGGAGAAGGCGCGCGAGAAGAGCAGGTCACCCGTTGCGACGGCCAGCGCCCGCCCGCCCTGCGCCGAGACCGTCGGCACGCCGCGGCGCAGCGACGCCCCGTCGAGGACGTCGTCGTGCACGAGCGTCGCCGAGTGGATGAGCTCGACCGCCGCCGCGGCCGCGATCAGCTCCGGGCGGGCCGCCGCGCGCGACCCGGCGGCGAGGATGACGAGCAGCGGCCGCAGCCGCTTGCCGCCGGCGGCGATCGTGTGTGCGGCGTGGTGAGCCAGCACCGGCCCGTGTCCGGTGGCCAGCGCCACGAGGCGCCGCTCGACCTCGGCCAGCAGCGCGGGGACGTGACCTCCCGCTGCCCGGACGATGGCCTCGACGGTCGGCGGCGCTGCCGTCACCGCTTCGTGCCGACGTGCAGGGCGATGATGCCCCCCGCGGTGAGGACGTAGCGCACGTCGAGCCTGCAGGCATCCATCCGCGCCGCCAGCTCCTCGGGGCCGGGGAAGCGCTTGACGGAGTTGGGCAGGTACTCGTAGGCCTGCGGGTCCCCCGCAACCTTCCCGATCACCGGGACGACGCGATCGAACCACAGCCGGTAGAAGGTCGACAGCGGCGGTCGCGTCGGCGTCGTGATCTCCAGGACGACGACGGTGCCGCCGCGGCGCACGACGCGCGCCATCTCAGCCAGGCCGCGATCGAGGTCGGAGAAATTGCGTGCGCCGAAGCCGACGGTGGCGGTGGCGAACCCGCCGTCGGCGTAGGGCAGCTCCATCGCGTTGGCCCACTCGAACGTCAGCGGCACGGGCGCCCCGGGCGGGCGGGACGCCTTCTCTCGCGCGCGGGAGAGCATCTCCTCGGAGAAGTCGCACGCGATCACCTCGCCGCCGGGCGCCACGCGCCCGGCGAGCTCGAGCGCCAGGTCGCCGGTGCCGGTCGCGACGTCGAGCACGCGGTCGCCCGGGCCGATGCGGGCGAGGTCGACGGCGCGGCGGCGCCACTTGTGGTGCAGCCCGGCCGTCATCACCGAGTTCATGACGTCGTAGAACCCGGCGATGCGGTCGAACATCGCACGCACCTGCGGCTCCTGCAGGGTCCCCTTGTCCGTCGGCGGGGGCAGGGCTAGATGGCTGTTTCCGCGGCCGGGGCCGTCAGATGTGCGCGTATCGCGAAACGGCCCACCCACCCGCGCCGCGGGGCGAAGGTGGACAGTGCCAGCGGCACGGACTCCTTCGGTCCGTGGCGATCCTGCGCCGCGAGACGCGTGCAGATGGCGGTTGCGGTCGTGGAACCAGCCATCTAATGGGAGCCGGTCTTCAGCTGCGCGAGGAACTCGACGAGGTCGTCGCGCTTGTCCTCCGACAGGTCGGTGTACGCCGGCATCGGCGCCGTCGGGTTGACGAGGGTGCGCGCGATCGCCTGGCGCGCGAGGCGGTCGCCGATCGTCGTCAGG
>JAHWJM010000054.1 GCA_019348435.1 Actinomycetota bacterium | reverse complement strand
GAGGAGGAGCAGCGCCGGCGCAACCTCGGCAGCAACGGGCCGCGCGACGTCGAGGGCCACGTGATGACGCACTGCGTCCCCAACGAGCGCGTCGCCGTGGCCGACGAGCGCGACCTCGCGGAGGTCTGAGCGATGGCCGAGGAGGACCCCGAGGCCGAGCGCATGCAAGCCCAGCTCGAGCAGCTCGACGAGCACATCGGCGAGGCCAAAAAGAAGGCGCAGAAGACGCGCGAGCAGGCCGATCTGGACGACGACGAGGCCGGCGGCGAGCTCGTCGGCGAGTGGTCGGATACGGCCCGCACCGACGAGGATCCCTCCGGCGCCGTCGACGACACGTCGGAGAACGGGTCCTAGCGCCGCTTCGAGCCGGCCTCGCGCGGCGAGGCCGGCGCGCGTTCGATCCGACAAGGCCCTCGCGCCCAGGCCACCCGCGCAGCGCCTGCGCCTGCGCCTGCGCGTCTACGATCGGATGCGTCTGCTCACGATCAGCGGCCGATCGGCCGATCATCGAGGCGCGATCATGTACTCGATCCAGAGCAGCGAAACCGCCAGCAGCACGCAGCCCGTCTTCGCGCGCCGACCTGTTCTGGACGCCGGCTTGCGAACCGTCGGCTACGAGTTGCTCCTACCCGAGGATTGTGTCTGGACGCACGCATGGCAGGAGCTCCTGCCCACTGCTCAGCCGATGTATCTCACCGTCACCCGCGACTGGCTGCTCGAGCGCGAACAGCCGCCGTTCGATCCCGCCGCCGTCGTGCTCGTGCTGGCACATGAGGGACCCCTCGACGATCTGCTTCTCGCAGGCCTGCGCGGGCTCGGAGAGCGCGGCTTCAAGATCGTCCTCGATGCGTCGAGCGACCTGTCCGAGCTGGAGCCGGTGCTGGCGCTTGTGCACGTCGTCAGGCTCGATGTGCTCGCCCTCGGCGCGCAACGGGCGCTCGCCGAGCTCGCGTGGCTGAAGGGTCGCGGCGTCGCAGTGCTCGCGGCGGAGGTGCATACCGAAGACGCGTTCACGGTCTTTCGCGACGCTGGCGCTGATCTGTTTCAGGGCCTGTTCTACGAGCGGCGGCGTCTCGCCGTCCGCCGCTCCGTGCCGGTCGCGCAGGTCGCCGCGCTGTCGGCGCTTCTCGAGCCGGTGAGCGCCGACGAGGAGTTCGACCGGCTCGAGGATCTCATCCGCCGGGACGCCGGTCTCAGCTATCGCCTGCTGTGGTATGCGAACTCCGCCTTCGTCGGTGTGCCGCGGCCCGTCGGGTCGATCCGCGAGGCTCTCGTCAGGCTGGGAGCCCGTGTCGTGCGGCAGTGGGCCTTGGCGCTGGTGCTGAGCGGCCTGGAGGATCGTCCTCATGCCCTTCTGAGCTCGACGCTCGTCCGCGCGCGGACGTGCGAGCTGCTGGTCTCACCGTATGACCGAGGTCGTGCCGATCAGGCGTTCACGACGGGGCTGTTGTCGACGCTGGACGCGCTGCTCGGCGCCCCGCTGCAGGAGATCCTCGACGAGCTGCCGCTGTGCGACGAGGTCGTCGCGGCGATCGTTCGGCGCGAGGGCGTCGCGGGGAAGGCGCTCGAGAAGGTAGTCGCCTACGAGCGCGGAAACTTCGGCGATCCGGCGCTCGCCGGCCACATTCAGACCGTCGTCGCGATGTCCTATCTCGACGCCGTCCGCTGGGCCGACGGAATGCTCTGATCCGCGAGGGGCGGCCGTTGGAGACCGAGCGTCGTCGACTGCTTGGACGACGTTGTCGGGCAGCGCGTGCACCATCACCGCGCTGCCGTCGACGGATGCGGGTGAGGAACGATCAGGCTGACCGCTCCCCACCCGACCCCCGCCGATCTCAGCCGTTCAGCAGCGACAGCACGCTCTGCGGCGACTGGTTGGCCTGCGCGAGCATGCTCGTGCCGGCCTGCTGCAGGATCTGCAGCTTGGTCAGCTCGACCATCTCCTTGGCCATGTCCACGTCGCGGATGCGGCTTTCGGAAGCGACCAGGTTCTCCTGGTAGGCCTGCAGGTTGTTGACGGTGTGCTCGAGGCGGTTCTGGACCGCGCCGAAGTTCGCGCGCTGCGTCGACACCGCGGTGATGGCGCTGTCGATCTCGGTCAGGTCGGTCGTGCCCGTCGCCGTCAGCGAGAAGGTCGCCGCCGGGACCGACTGGGCGAGGCTGATCATCGGGACCGAGATGACCTCGCCGTCCTCCGCGCCGACCTGGAAGGACACGAGGGCCGCCGCGTTCAGCAGCTTGATGCCGTTGAACTGCGCGCTGACGCCGATCCGCTCGACCTCGCTGGCCAGCATATTGACCTCGGACTGGATCGCCGTGCGGTCGGTGTCCGACAGCGAGCCGTTCTTGTACTGGACGGCGAGCTCGCGGACGCGCTGGAGCATCGAGTGCACCTCTTGCAGCGAGCCCTCGGCCGTCTGCACGAGCGAGACGGCGTCGTACGCGTTGCGCTCGGCCTGGGCGAGGCCCTTGATCTGGGCGCGCAGCTTCTCGCTGATGGCGAGTCCGGCCGCGTCGTCCGCCGCTCGATTGATCCGGTAGCCGGACGAGAGGCGCTCCATCGCCTTGGCGAGCTTGCCGCTGGTCGTGGAGAGCTGTCGGTGCGCGTTGAACGCCTCGACGTTGTTGTTGATCCTGAGGGACATGGGTGCGGCCTCCTCAGCCGCTGTCGGCGTCGGTCTTCGCCGGCGCCGGGATGGTCTGGGCCTCGGCACTCGCCGCGGCACGGTTTTCCTCCTGGACGGCCGCCCAGATCTCCTCGCGATACACGGGGACAGACCGGGGGGCCTCGATTCCGATGCGAACGCTGTTACCGGCGATCTCGATGACCTCGATGACGGTGTCGTCGCCGAGGCGGATGCGCTCTCCGGTACGGCGTGTGATCATCAGCATTGGACGTCCTCCTTGGACAGCGGGCGCGGGAAGGCGAGACGGCGTCAGGCGACCTGCGGCTCGGCCGGCGCCTCGGCCAGCTCGGCGAACAGGGTCGCACGTACGGGCGCGTCGGGCGCCTCGTTGATCACCTGGTAGCCGCGGCCGGCCCGGACGACGAGCGGGGCGCGCAGGTTGGCCCTGAAGTCGGCCAGCTCGGCGGCCGCGCGGACGGTCACGTAGACCTCGGCCTCGGCCGCGTCGGTGACGCCGATCCGCTGTGCCTCCGTATCGGAGAGGACGACCTCGTAGCCGGGGAAGAACAGCCACGGCTGGACGACGGGCAGGGCCAGCGTCGGGTCCTCGAGCGAGTGCAGCCAGCGGAAGTCGCTGTCGCCGTCGCCGCCGATCAGGGCCCACCGCGTTCCCGGCAGGCCGATCAGCCCGGACGGGAACTCGATCGCCGCGCTGTCGGGCAGCTCGATCGCGCCGAAGCGGCTTGACTGGATGGTGATTGGCATGTGACCTCCTGGTTAGGGCCCGCTACCGCAGGAAGTCGAGCAGCGATGCCTGGACGATGTTCGCGCCGGAGCGCAGGGCCGCCTGGTAGGCGTTCTGCTGCAGGGAGAAGTCGACCATCGCCTTGGCGAAGTCGACGTCCTCGGTTTCGGACAGCAGCTTGATCGTCGTCTCCTCGACCTCGCCGAGACGGGCGGCGGCGGCGGCGAGCCGGTTGCCCGTCGCGCCGCTTGCGGCGCGCAGCCGCAGCAGCTCGTCGAGGTTGGCGTCGAGACGGGTGAGGTCGGTCGTGCGCAGCGCCTCGGCGCCGGCTGTGGTGCCGGCCCGCAGGTGGTCGGCGACGTCGCGCAGCACGTGCAGCAGGCGGCCGTCGGCCGCCGTCTGGCCGCTGCCGAGCAGGTCGGCGGCGACGACGTTGACGTTGACCGCGACCGCCGGCCCGATCTCACGCGCGATCGTGCCGCCGTCGCCGGCGTAGACGTCGCCGGCGGGGCCGGGGTCATACGGGCGCGTCTGCGTGGCGGTGCCGCTCAGCACGTAGCGCCCGCCGTAGGAGGCGCTGGCCTCCTGCTTGAGCGCCTCGACGAGCTGGTCGATCTCGGCGGCGATGCTCTCGCGGGCCAGCGGACCGGCGGCGTCGGAGGCGCCCTGGATCGTCAGCTCGCGGACGCGCTGGATCGTGTCGGTGACCTTGCCCAGCGCGACGTCGGTGACCCCCTGCCAGGCGAGCGCGTCGCTGATGTTGCGCTGGTGCTGGCGTGTGGCCTCCAGGTCGGAGCGCAGCGACAGCGCGCGGCTCGCGGCGTAGGGGTCGTCGGACGGGCGGCTGATCTCGCGTCCGGAGGACAGCTTGGCCTGCGTGCGCGCCAGCCGCTCGGCGCTGCGATGGATGTCGACCAGGACCGAGCGAGAGATCATCTGGTGGGTGATCCTCGGGGCGGCCACTACAACCCCACCCGGCCGGTGCGGTTGATCAGCACGTCGAGCATCTCGTCCATCGTCGAGAACGCGCGAGACGCCGCCTGGTAGCCGCGCTGGAAGCGGACCATGTTCGTCATCTCCTCGTCGAGCGACACGCCGGCGGCCCCTTGGCGCCGGTTCTCGATCGCATCGACGAGCGCGCCCGCGTTGACCTCCTGGCGACGCGCGTCCTTGGTGGCGTTGCCGATCCGGCTGACCAGCGCCGAGTAGGCGCTGTCGGCGCCGCCGCCGCGCAGGCGGGCGATCGCCATCGCGATGTCGTTGTCGCCCGCCGCGCCGCTGGTCGAGGCGCGGACGCCGGCGGCGTTGACCGAGACGGTCAGCGTCGCCGCCTCCGCCCCGGGCGCGTAGGCGAAGAAGTCGCTGCCGGTGCCGCCGGGGTTGTGCAGCACGTTGATCGTGTCGGCCAGCGTTCGCGCGACGGCGTCGAGGTCGGCGCGGAAGGCGTCGATCGTACCGCCGGGCTGGCTGATCCGCAGCAGCCCGCCGAGCTTCGCGCCCGGGTTGGCCAGCGGCTGGGGCCAGTTGATGCTGGTGCCGTCCACGAGCGGCGCGGCCGCATCGCCGAACATCACGCGCACGGTCCCGCCGCCGACGTCCTGAACCGAGACCTGGCCCAGCCCCGAGAGGCGGTCGAGCAGCAGGTCGCGCCGGTCGAGCAGGTCGTTGGGCGCGTCGCCCATGACGTTGAAGCGACCGATCGCGTCGTTGAGGCGGGCGAGCTCGCCGGCGATCTCGGCGACGGCGCCGGACGGTCCGACGATCGAGGCGTACTCGGCGCTCGCCTGATCGGCGACGGTCGTGAGCTGCGCATCGAGGCGCGCCAGCGACGTGGCGACCGAGCGCGCCTGGTCGACGAGCGTCTGGCGGGCAGCGATGCTCTCCGGAGCGTTGGCGACGTCCGACCAGGCGCTCCACAGCTTGTCGAGCTGGGCGCCCAGGCCGTTGTCGCTGGGCTCGGCGAGGGCCAGCTCGACCTGGTCCAGCGCGCGGGTCGTCGCCTGGTGGTCGGCGAGCTGCATCGCCTGCGCGCGGTACTGCACGTCGAGGAACAGATCGCGCATGCGCCGGTAGGACTCGATGTCGACGCCGGCGCCGAGCTGCGCTGCCTGGCCGGTGCGGGTCGCGCCGGGCGGCAGCGTCAGCGCCTCGGATGCGGTCAGGACCGCCTCCTGGCGCGAGTAGCCGACGGTGTTGGCGTTGGCCACGTTGTGGCCGGTCACGTCCATCGCGCGCTGCTGCGCGAGCAGGGCGCGCAGCGAGGTCTGCAGTCCCATGAAGCTCGAGATCGGCATCGGTCAGGCCTGGAGGTTGAGGGCGTGGATCGTCGTCGGCGGGGCGGTGGCGGCAGGCGTTCCCGGCCCGTAGGCGCCCTGCGGCTCGCCCGTCAGCAGCCGCATGACGTGGTCGAGGAAGGTCAGCTCCTGGCGCATCAGCACGCGGTTGATGCCGTGCTCGCGGGCGATCTCGGCGAGCAGGCCGCGCAGCTCGCTGCTGCGCGCGCGAGCCGCGCCGGCCTCGGCGGCCGCCATCGGCGAGGTGAGCGCGTCGAGCGTCACGGCGGAGACCGGCAGGCAGAGTGCCTCGCCGGCGCGCTGCAGCAGGAGCCGGCGACATTCCTCGAGGCCGCCGCGCAGGTTCATCTCGCCCTGGATCGAGCCCATCCCTGCCAGCACGCCGTCGACGTCGCGCGCCCGGATCGCCGCGCCCTGCGCGAGGATCGCGGCCAGCAGGCGGCGCGCCGACTCGATCTGGTCGTCGAGGTGGGCCAGCACGTCGGCGGCGAGCGCGCCGTAGGAGGCGGTCGCGGTCACCGGGTGCCCTCGCGCTGCTCGTCGCCGGTCGTCGCGGCCAGTCCGATGCCGCCGCCCGCGACGACGGCGTCAGCCAGCACGTCGGGCAGCTGGTCGGCGAGGATCCCGGCGGCACCGCCGGCCAGGCCGGCGCTCTCGGTCATCGCGCGGGCCATCTCGCCGAGCAGCAGCCGCTCGAAGCCGAGGCCTGCCTGCGGCGCGGCGCGCTGCTGCGGCAGATCCGCCGCCGCGCCCGGGGTCAGCTGCGGGAGGCCGGGGATCATCGCTTGACCCCGTTGGCGATGCCGAGCATCTCGTCCTGCATGCGGATCGCCTTGCTCGCCAGCTGATAGGAGCGCTGGGCGTCCATCATGTCGACCATCGCGTCGGCCATCTCGACGTTGGAGCCCTCGAGCGCGCCGGAGACGAGCTGCGCACCAGCGGCCGCGCGCAGCGGGCCGCTGGCCGCACCCGGGGCGAAGAGGTTGTCGCCGACCGGCTGCAGGCCCTCGAGCGAGCCGACGTCGACGAGGCGCAGGCGCCCGAGCGGCCGGCCGGCGGCGCTGACGGTGCCGTCGGCTGCGATCGAGAGCTTGTCGGACGAGACGCCGCGGGGGATCGTGATCGCCGGCTGCAGTCGCGCGCCGGCGGCGGTCACCAGGCGGCCGCCGGAGTCGACCTGCAGCGCGCCGTCGCGCGTCAGGGCGACCGAGCCGTCGGCGCGGCTGACCTCGAGGAATCCCCGGCCCTCGATCGCGACGTCCAGCGTGCGATCGGTGACGCGCAGCGCGCCCTGCGAGAAGCCGCGGCCGAGGACGGCGGCGGCGGCGCCGCTGCCGGTGCTCACGCCGCGGTCGGCGCCCCAGGCCTCGCTGCCGTAGACGAGGTCGCGGAAGGCCACGCGCTGGCGCTTGTAGGCCGTCGTGGAGACGTTGGCGATGTCGTCGCCGAGCGCATCCATGCGCCGCTGCTGGGCTGCCATGCCCGCGGCCGCGGCCTTCAGTCCTTCGAGCATTGCTCTCCTCGGTGTGGATCGGCCTCCGCGAGCGCGGTCCAGCCGGTGTCCTCGGTGTCGTCCTGCGTAATCGGCCGGCGCCCGCGAAGCTTGAGCAGATCTCAGGAGCCGCGCGGCGAGCCGACCTGGTTGGCCGCCTTGGAGAGCGTCTCGTCGATCGTCGTGATGACCTTCTGGCCGGCCTCGAAGGCACGGAAGGAGGCGATCATGTCGACGAGCGCGCGCGCCGGGTCGGCGCCCGAGCCCTCCAGCGCGCCGGCACGAACCCGGCCCGCGGCCGGCGCGGCACCGGCGCCCGCGAACAGCGAGTCGCCCTCCTTGCGCGCGCCCTGCAGCGCGAAGACGCCCAGTTGCCCGGGCTCGACCTTGCCGTCGCGCCCGACGCGCAGGGGCGCGCCGTCGCGGCCCAGCACGGGATGGCCGAGGGCGGTGACGAGCGTGCCGTCGGGCGCGGCCGCGAAGCGGCCGTTGCGGGTGTAGCGCGTCCCTGCGGGCGTGCGCACCGCGAAGAAGCCGTCGCCCTCGACGGCGAAGTCGAGGTCCTCGCCGGTCTCCCGGATCGGTCCCGGCGTGGCGTCGGTGACGATCTCGTCGATCGTCACGCCCAGTCCCAGCGGGCCGACCGGCGCGCCGCGGGCCTGGTTGCTCAGCAGCAGGTCGCCGAAGCTGCGCTGGATCGCGCGGTCGCCGCGGTAGCCGGGGGTCGACGTGTTGGACAGGTCGTTGGCGATCTGGTTCTGGCGCACCATCTCGGCCACCATCCCCGACGCTGCGATGTAGAGGCCTCGTTGCATGCCCTCGACGTGATCGGCCGGGGACCGTCATGCTTGAGCGATGCCGCCGATCAACGTCGAGGTCGCGCTCCTGCGCCTGGCGCTGCCCGGCGTGGCGCTCAGCCCCGGTGCGGTGCTCGCCGCCCGCGTGCTCGAGCGTTCGGGCGCGCGCGGGATGCTGTCGCTGGCGGGCGGCCGCCTGCCCGCGGAGCTGCCCGACAACCTGCAGCCCGGCGACTCCGTCCGCCTGCGCGTCGAGGAGGTGGGGACCGAGCGGATCCTGCTGCGCGTCGTCGAGGCCGAGCCGCAGGCGGCGCCCGTCGCGGCTCCCGTCGCGCTGCCGCTGCCGGGCGGGGCGAAGGCCGGCGTCGCCGTACGCGTCGAGCCGGACGGCGCTGCGGGCGAGCGCAGCTCGTGGACCGTCGCGGTCGCCTACGGCTCGCCGGTCCTGGGGCCGATCGACCTGCGGCTGACCCTCGACGCGACCGCGCTGCGCGCCGAGGTCGACGTCGCGCCCGGTTCCGCGATCGAGGCAGCGCAGGAACAGGCGCAGCGGCTGCAGGACGCGCTCGCCGAGGCCGCCGGGCGTCCTGCCAGCGTGCGCATCCGGCCGCGGCGCGACCCGGTTGACGTCTATGCCTGATCGGCGCCCGCGGCCGCGCCGCGCGACGGCGCTCTCCTACAGCGGAAGCGGGGCGCCACGCGTGGTGGCCAGCGGGCGGGGCCTGATCGCCGAGCGCATCCTGCGGGCGGCAACCGCCGCCGGCGTGCCGGTCCGCCAGGACGCGACGCTGGCCGCTGCGCTCGCCACGCTGGAGCTCGACCGCGAGATCCCCGAGGCGCTGTACCTGGCGGTGGCGGAGGCGCTGGCGTGGGCCTACGCGCTGGACGCCCGGGCGGCCGGCCGGCAGCCGCCCGCGTCCTGACTTCGTACTCAGCTCAGGCGACGCTGGCGAGCAGCTCGGCGTCGTCGGCGAGCATGCTGCGCAGAGCGCGCTTGATCTGCGTGTGGATCTGCGAGACGCGGCTCTCCGACACGCCGATGATCTCACCGATCTCGCGCAGCGTCAGCTCCTTGACGTAGAGCAGGACGGCGACCTCGCGGTCGCGCGGGGGAAGCGTGCGGAAGGCGGCACGGAAGCGATCCTTGGCGTCCGAGCGCTCGGCCGCGCCGTGCGGCTGCACGCTGTGGTCGCTGGAGGCGATCGTGCCGATCCGCTCGACCTCGGCGTCGTCGTCGACCAGCACGAGCGTGTTCAGCGAGGTGACATCGGAGAGCTGGATGTCGTGCTCCCAGCGGCGCAGGTCGTCGACCTCGATGGCCAGGCTGGTGGCGAGCTCCTCGCTCGTGGGCCGGCGGCCGTGCACGATCGCGAACCGCTCGCGGGCGCCGCGGATCTCGCGCTCCCAGCGGCGGACGGAGCGCGGCGCCCAGTCGTGGCGGCGCAGCTCGTCGACGATCGCGCCGTGGATCCGCGTCCACGCGAACTGCTCCAGCGACGCCCCCCTGTCGGGGTCGTAGCGGTCGATCGAGACGATCAGGGCCTCGAGGCCGCAGGAGATGAAGTCGTCGATCTCGCAGCGCGCGGGCAGCTCCTTGACCTTGGAGTACGCCAGGTACTTGACCAGCGGCGCATAGGTGAACACCAGACGGTCGCGCAGGCGCACGTCGGCGGTGCGCTTGTACTCCCGCCAGAGCTGGAGCACTTCGTCATTCGCGGGCCGGCGGCCCTGGTTACGTCCGGTCATCGTGCGTTGCCTCCAGGGCGTCGTGCTTGGGAACTGGAGCCTCAACGGCAGCGAGCCGCCACGGCTTGAGCCCGGCTGGACGACTTGTGGGTATTGCGCGGGATCGCCGGCGCCAACGCCACTGACCGACCCAACCTTCGTCCAGCCGCTGTCGTTTCATCGTCCGGCTGCCGAAGACGAGGGCGTCCCCGTTCGTTAGAGGTCTCCATGGCGCTGCGTCTGAATCCCGAGCCGATCTCCGTCTCCCACGAGGAGCATCCCGAGGCGCTCCTTGCGCGTGCCGAGGCGGCGCTGGCCGACGGCCGGCTCGACGCCTACCGCAGCCTGTTCGCGGCGGCCGGCCGGATCGCAGACCCCCACGGTCGCTACCGCGCGAGAACGTCGCTGCTCGAGCGCGGCCTGGCGGCGGCCGGCGCCCTGCCGGACGCGCGCGTCGGCGAGCTGTTCGTGATCTTGGCGGCGGCGGTCACCGAGCTGCTGGAGGAGGACCCCCGCGAGCCGGTGCTGCTCAACTACGGCGGCGTCGCGTTCTACGAGCTGGGCGCGCTGCGATGCGCCGAGCGGCTCTTCCGCGCCGCGGCGCGGCTGGACTCCGACCTGCCACACGTCGCGCGCAACCTCGAGCAGCTGGCGGCGAGGCGACGGGCGACGGGCGACGCGCGGGTGCCGCTGCCCGCGCGCCTGCGCGCCGCCCTCCCCGACGTCGAGCGGCGCGCGGAGGCCTGTGCGGGTCGAGCACAGCCGGCCGCCGGGCTGACGCTGAGTCTCTGCATGATCGTCCGCGATGAGGAGGAGATGCTGCCGCGCTGCCTGGAGGCCGTGGCAGGCGCGGTCGACGAGATCG
>JAHWJM010000053.1 GCA_019348435.1 Actinomycetota bacterium | reverse complement strand
CTTCCTCGACGCCGTCTACAGCAACTTCCCGCTCATGCTCGCGCTGATCGCCCTGCTGACGTTCGTGCTCCTTGCACGCGCGTTCCGTTCGCTGATCCTGCCTCTGAAGGCCGTTCTCCTGAACCTGCTCTCCGTCGGCGCGGCGTGGGGCCTCATCGTCCTCGTCTGGCAGAAGGGCTTCGGCTCCGATGAGATCTGGGGCATCGAGGCGACACACGCGATCAACGTCGAGATGCCGATCGTCATCTTCGCCTTCCTCTTCGGCATCTCGATGGACTACCAGGTCTTCATCATCAGTCGCATGCGGGAGGCCTACAACCGCACCCGCTCGACTGAGACAGCCGTCGTCGAGGGCATCGGCCGCACCGGCCGCCTCGTGACCAGCGCCGCCCTGATCCTGGGACTCGCCTTCGTCGCGTTCAGCACCACCCCTGGAACCGAGGCGAAGATCTTCGCCACCGCGCTCGGCGGCGGAATCCTGATCGACGCGACGATCATCCGCGGCGTCCTCGCGCCCGCCGGGCGGTCTGTGGGAGCAGCGGGCCGATTGCGTCACTTAAAAGACCTGAAAACAGCCGGGCCACGACACGTCGGTCGCATGTGCGAACATGTGTTCGTATGACGATCGTCTGCATCCTGCTCGAGCGCCTCGAGCTGGCCGTCGCGGCGGGCGGCCGGGCGGGGCTGCTCGGCGAGCCCGCCGCGCTGGCTCCGGAACCGGGGCGCGAGCTGTTCATCGGCACCGTCTCGCAGGCGGCGGAGCCCTTCGGCATCCACGCCGGAATGCGGATGGGCGAGGCGCTGTCGCGCTGCCCGCGCCTGGCGCTCGTACCGCCGGACCCGATGGGCGTCGCCGAGGCGTGGGAGCGCGCGCTGGCGCGGCTGGAGAGCCTCGGTGCGGCGGTCGAGTCGCTGCGCCCCGGCGAGGCCTGCTTCGACGCGCGCGGCCTCGAGCGCCTGCACGCGGGCCGCGTCGCGCGGATGCTCGCCGACGGCTACCTCGCCGCGCAGGACGACGAGCGCCTGCGCCGGGTGCTCGCCGGGCCGCGGGTGGGGCAGGGGCCGACGCGCTTCTGTGCGATGGTTGCCACCTCCGCGGCCCGCGTGCGCCGGCCGGCGAAGGTCACCGGCGCTGCCGACCTGGCGCCCCATCCCGTCACGCTGCTGCGCCGCCGCGCGCAGACCGCGGCGCTCGTGGAGCCGTTCGAGCGGCTGGGCATCGCGACGCTCGGCGCCCTCGCGGCGCTGCCGCGCAGCGCGGTCGCCGACCGCTTCGGCCGCCCCGGCCTGCTGGCTCACGACCTCGCTCGCGGACAGGACACGCCGCTGGCGCCGCGCCTGCCCGGCGAGCTGCTGCGCGAGGAGCTCGAGCTCCCCGAGGCTGCCGGCGGACAGCAGCTCGAGCGCGCGCTGGCGCTGCTCGTCGACCGCCTGCTGGCCCGTCACGAGCGCGGGGGACGCACCCTGCGCTCTGCGATCCTCTCCGCCCGCCTGGTCGAGGGGGGCACCTGGCGCGAGCGCGTGATCTTCCGCGAGGCCACCGCCGACGCGGCGCGCATCCGCCTCGCCGCCGCCGCCCGCCTGTCCCTGCTGCCCGCGCCGGCCGAGATGCTCGAGCTCACGGTCGAGCGCTTCGGCCCGCCGCATTCCGGCGATCGCGCGCTGTTCGACGACGGCGCGACGCGCCGCGACGAGCGCCTGCGCGAGGCCGTTCGCCAGGCGCGTGCCGCCGCCGGACCCGATGCGGCGCTGCGCGTCCTGGAGATCGACCCCGGCTCGCGCGTGCCCGAGCGCCGCGCCGTGCTGACGCCGTTCGATCCCGGATCCGGACCGTGAACGTGAGCGTGAGCCGTCCGTGAGCCCCGGTCCGCGCAGGATCGCCGAACCGCGCGCGGCACGGGTTTTGGCCGACGCCCACGGTGTCCCGCTCGAGGTCGACGGGCGCGCCGTCGACGCCGTTCGCGAAAGCTGGCTCATCGAGGACCGCTGGTGGACCGAACGGCCGCTGCGCCGGCGCTACTGGGAGATCGTCACGACGTGCGGGCGCAACGTCGTCGTCTTTCGCGAACTGCAGGAGCGCCGCTGGTATCGCCAGCGCTGACGCGGAGCCGGGGACGCTTGAGCCGGCCCGCGCAGATCCCGACTAAAGGTCGACGGTCGCGCTGCCGAAGAACGCAGTATGAGAGCCGTGCCGTTGATCGGGAGGTGATCTGCTGACCACGTCTTCGTCTTCTCGGGTGCCGCCGTTTCGCGCCGATGTCGCCGTCGGCCATGACGAGGTCGTCGTGGCGGTCCGTGGCGAGCTCGACCTGCAGTCCGCCGACGTGCTCGAGCACGAGGTGGCCGCCCTGCACTCCGCCGGGCACGACCGCATCGTCATCGACCTGCGGCGCACCGAGTTCATCGATTCGACCGGCCTGCGCGTGCTCATCGACCTGCGCAACGCCGCAGAACGCGCCGGGCGGCACCTCAGCCTGGTTCGCGGACCGCGCGGCGTCCAGCGCATCTTCGAGCTGACCGCTACGGGCCCCCTGTTCGATTGGCGCGACTGACCGCGCCGAGCGGCCGGTCCTGGCGCACGCGGCGCGATATCGGCTCGGTGCGGCACGACCACGGAGCCCGCACCGGTCCGGCGCGAAGTGGCGGTCGTCCACACTGTCGATGCCGATGCACGACGATCAGCTCGCTCTCGAGGTCGATGGCCAAGCCGGGCTCGCGCACGTTGCGACGGCCTCCTTCGTCGCGTCGCGCGTGGTGCCGACGGGCGGCTATGCGGTCGCGCTCGCCGGAGGCGTCGCTCTCGCCCGAGCCGCTCAGCGGGCAGGCGCGCGGATCGGCTACGGCGCGAGCATCGCGGCGATGCTGCAGTCGACCGCCGTGCTCGGGCCGTCGCGCATCAGCATCCCGCTGACGCAGGCGGCCTCCGCTCCGCTGATCGGGCGCCTGCACGTGCGCGGTGCGCGGCTCGCCACACAGATCGGCGCCTGCGCCGCGATTCGCGCCACCGACCAGGCGCTGTTCACGATGTTCTACATCTGGATCGTCGGCGGCATCGGCGCCTACGCCGCGACGTACGACGCGCTCTTCGGCGCCATCCCGGGCGTTCCCGAGGGCGCCGTGGGGGCGCTGCTCCTGACCGCGCTCGTGCTCGTCGTCTGGACCGTGGGCGCGAGCATCGTGCAGGTGCTCACGTACCGCGCGGCGCTCCGCGGGTGGACTGCTGAGCCGCCGGATGTTGTGGCGCCCGCGCCCGCGCCGGCAGGCGCCGCGACCGCGCGCGCTCACCCGCACCGGCCGCGGTTCGATCCGCGTGCCGCCGCCCTTGCCGCGATCGTCGCGTTCGGCGCGCTGCTGGCGACGACCGCATGGGTCGTGCTCGGCGCGGTCTCCGCGTGGCTGGCGGTGGCCTGGCTGACCGCCCGCGCCGACCCGGCGCCTCTGCGCGGGGGGCTCGCGCTCGCCGGGTTGCTCGGCGGCGGCGCGCTGACGTTCGGCCTGATCGGCGGCTTCGATCTCGAGCTGACCCTGCAGCGCTCGCTGCGAGCGATCCTGCTCGTGCTCGTGGCGACGTGGCTGCGCGCCGCCGTCGGCGAGCACGGCGTGCGTGAGATCGCGCGCCGATCACTGCGACGCGTGCGGCGGGTGCCCGCGATGGCCGAGGCGGCACATGTGCTCGACCGGCTCGGCGCGGGCGGTGCCCTCGGAGCGTCGGGACGCGCCCTCGTCGCACAGGTGCAAGGCGTGCGGCGCCGCCCCGCACCGCTGGCGCGCGCGGTCCTGCGTTGGGTGGTCGCAGAATCCGGCCGCTTTCAGGCACCGCCTCCGGCTCCCGCGCTGCCGCTGCTGCGCGCGCGCTGGCGCGATCGGGCGCTGGTGGCGGGCGTGATCGCGCTCGTCACCGCGGCCGTACTCGTGCAGTAGATGGCGCCATCTGTCCCGAGATATCGCGAGCGCCTGCGCCTCGAGGGGACGGTCCTCGCCGCTGCCGGCGGCCTGGGCGGCGTGCTGCTGCTCGCATTTGTCGACGCGGCGAGCGAGCGGGCCGCCAGCACGGTGCTGCAGATCACGTTCCTCGCAGCGGTGCTCGCCGTGGCCCCGCCGATCTTCGTACGCCGCTGGCTTGCCGAGGCGCAGCCGGTCACCGACGACGCGCAGCTCACCGGTCAGCCGACGGCGCTGTGGAAGCCGCCGCTCGTCGTCGTCGTGCTGACGGCGCTGTTCGTCGTCCCGGGCGAGCTCGGCATCGGCGCCGCGGGGTGGGACGCGGGCCTGCGCATCACGCTCGGCTGCATGCTGGTCGGCCTCGCCCAGGCGCTGGTCGTCGGGCGGCTCGTCGCCGCCGACGAGGCGCGCAGCGGCCGCAGCTACGTCCGGCTGCCCGGCTCGCGCGCGACCTCCGGCACGAACCTGGGCTTCTTTTTGAGCGAACGCGCGTAGATCCGTCACGCGCCGCCCGGCAGCCTGGCTGCCATGCGCTCGACGAGCGGCCAGGCGACGGTCGACTACGTGGCGGTCATCGCCGTGCTCGCGGTCGTGTTCGCGCTCGCGCTGGGGGTGGCGTCGGCCGGCGCGGCGGGGATCGTCAACGCGGTAACGGCGCAGATCCGGCACGCGCTGTGCGTCGTCGGCGGAGGCCCGTGCACCGTGGCCCCGCCAACGCCCTGCACCGTGGCGAGCACGCGCGATCGGCGCCACTTCGCGGTCACCTTGTTCGTGGCTCGCCTCGACTACGACCGCTACGTGCTACGCGAGCAGATGTCGGACGGGACGGTGCGCCTGACGGTCGCGCGCGGCGGTGCGCTCGGGGCCGAGCTGGGCGTCGGCGCGACAGCCCGCTGGTCGATGAACGGGCGCCGCGCCGGCACGACCGACGAGCTGCGTGCGGCGGCGCAGGCGACGCTTGGCACCGGGAAGGTCTATCTCGCGCGCGACGCACGCGAGGCGGCCATGTTCCTGCGTGCGATCCGTGACGGCCACGCTCCCGCGCCGCCGCGGGAGGTCTTTCAGGACGGCGGCGTACGCGGGCTCGTCGAGGCCGGCATCGGCAGCGGCTGGCTCGAGGGTGTGTCTGCCACCACGATCGGCGTGCGCCGTGATCGCCGCACCGGCGACGCGACGGTGACACTGAACGCGGGCGCGTCGGGCTGGGGCGCTGTGACCACGGCGCTCGGCGGGCCCGCGGGGACGGCTGACCGCGCGACGACGCTCGACTTGACGCTGGACCGCCGGCGCCGCCCGACAGAGCTCTCGCTTTCCGCCGGCGGCATGATCGCGGCCGGCGTCGGGCTGCCCGTCGCGCTGAAGCGCGCATTCCGCGGCGCTCGTGGTGCCGCGGCGCTCGGCGACGTCGGCGGCGGGCGCTGGGAGTTTGCCGCGCGCCTGGATCTACGCGATCCCCTCGTCCGGTCGACGTGGGTGCGCTTTCGCCGCGCCCCCACCTCCGCCGCGGCGATTCGGGCGCTCGGGGAGACGATCCGCGACCGGGCGTACCTCGACGTTCGCGCCTACCGCACCGGCAGCATCGTGCGCGGAGGCGAGGCCGGTATCGCCGGCGGGGTGCGGGTCGGCGGAGAGTACGACCACATCATCGAGGAGGCCCGGCTGCTGACGGCATCGTCGCGACCACCGGCCGGCCTGTGGGAGCGGCGCGTGGACTGCGTGGCGGCGTGAGCGATGACCCGGCAGTCCGCGAGGATCGTCGAGCGCGCTCTCAAGCGCCTGCGCGACATCCGATAGCCCGTCCGCGTAGTCATTGCCCGTCCACCGGTTGTGCGAACATGCGTTCGCATGTCGCCGTACACCGAGCTCCACGCCCACTCCGCCTACTCCTTCCTCGACGGCGCCTCCCAGCCCGAGGAGCTCGTCGCGGCGGCGATGGCTCGAGGGCACGAGGCGCTCGCGCTCACCGACCACGACTCGCTGTCGGGCTCGATGGAGTTCGCCCAGGCGGCGAAGGCGTTTGGCCTGCGGGCGATCCATGGGGCGGAGGTCACGCTCGACGACGGTCGCCATCTCACGCTGCTCGTCCGTGACGCGATGGGCTGGCGCAGCCTCTGCCGGCTGCTGACCCGCGCGCACGCCCATACGCGCGACGGGCCGCAGCGCGATCGCTCCGCCCCCGCCGTCTCGCTCGACGACGTCGAGGAGCATCATGCCGGCCTCGTCTGCCTCAGCGGCTGTGCGCGCAACGGGGTTCGCGACGAGCCGACGATGCGCCGCCTGCTGAGCGTCTTCGGCCTCGATGCCTTCCGTGTCGAGCTGCAGCGCCCGCTCGCGCGCCATGACCGGGCGCTGAACCGCGGGCTGGCTGGGCTCGCCGAGCGGCTGGGGGTCATGGCGGTCGCGACCGGCAACGTCCACGCGCACTCGCGCGCCCGTGCGTACCTGCAGGACGCCTTCGTCGCGGTCCGCGAGCACACGACGCTCGATGCGTCCGAGCCGCTGCGGCGCGGCAACCACGCGCACGTGCTTACGACCCCACAGGCGATGGCGGCGCGCTTCGCCGACCATCCCGACGCCATCGCGGAGACACACAGGCTCGCGGAGACGCTGACCTTCGACCTCACGAGCGACCTCGGCTACCGCTATCCCGGCGCCGAGGACCTCAGCGCGAGTCGCGCGCTCGCCGCCGTCTGCCAGGCGCGCTTCGACGAGCGCTATCCGCGCGGCAGCGCACACCACGAGGAGGCCAAGGCGCGCCTGGAGGAGGAGCTGCGCGTCATCGACAGCCTCGGCCTCGCCGGCTTCTTTCTCCTGCATCGCGACCTGCTCGAGCTCGCGCGGGAGGTCGCCGTCGAGGTGCGCGGCAGCGGCAATGCCCGCTCGCTGCTGCCGCCGGGCCGCGGCCGCGGCTCGAGCGTCTCCTCGATCGTCTGCCATCTCACCGGCCTCAGCCATGTCGACCCGATCGCCAACAAGCTCCTGCTCGGGCGGTTCCTCAACGAGGAGCTCACCGCGCTGCCCGACATCGACCTCGACTTCCCGCGCGACGTGCGCGAGAAGCTCATCCCGCGCGTGCACGAGCGCTACGGCGCCGAGCGCTCGGCGCTCGTCGCCGCGTTTCCGACGTATCGCGCGCGAGGCGCGATCCGCGAGCTCGGCAAGGCGCTCGGGCTGCCGCCGGGGGAAATCGAGCGCGTCGCGCGCGGCAGCGAGGGCTGGTCGTCGTTCGAAGTCGACCGCGACATCGATCTCGCGCTCGGGCCGGGGCGGCGGACCGGCCGCTGGCAGTGGCTCGTCAAGCTCGCCTACGAGGCCTATGGCCTGCCGCGCCATCTCTCCCAGCACTCGGGCGGGATGATCGTCGCGACGCGTCCGCTCGTGGACTGCGTCCCGCTCGTGCCGGCGGCGATGGAGGGCCGTCAGCTCGCGCAGTGGGACAAGGACTCCTGCGCCGACGCCGGCTTTCTGAAGATCGACCTGCTCGGGCTGGGCATGCTGTCGGCCGTCGAACGCTGCGTCGAAGTGGTCGCCGAGCGGCGCGGCGAGCGCATCGACCTCAGCCGGATCGCGTATGACGACCCCGCGACCTACGAGTGCATCCAGAACGCCGACACGACCGGCGTCTTTCAGATCGAGTCGCGCGCGCAGATGGGCTCGCTGCGGCGCACGCGGCCGGAGAACCTCGACGACATCACGATCCAGGTCGCGATCGTGCGCCCCGGGCCGATCGTGGGCGGCGCGGTCAACCCGTACATCGAGCGCCGCCAGGCGCTGCGCGCCGATCCGACGTACGAGGTCCCCTACCTGCACCCCTCGCTCGAGCCGCCGCTGCGCGACACGCTCGGGACGATCATCTTCCAGGACCAGGTGCTCGAGGTCGCCCAGGCGTTCGCCGGCTTCAGCGTCGGCGAGGCCGAGGGGCTGCGCCGCGCGATGAGCCGCAAGCGCTCGGCCGAGGCGATCGAGGCCCACCACCGGCGCTTCGTCGCGGGCGCGATGGCAACCCATCCCGACGTGACCGAGGAGCTCGCCGAGGAGGTCTTCGCGATGGTCTCGGGCTTCTCGGGCTTCGGCTTTCCCAAGGCTCACGGCGCCGCCTTCGGACTGCTCGCCTACCAGTCGACGTGGCTGCGCGTGCACTACGGGCCGGAGTTTCTCTGCGCGCTGCTCGACGAGCAGCCGATGGGCTTCTATCCGCCCGACGCGCTCGTCCACGAGGCCCAGCGGCGCGGCATCGCGGTGCTGGCACCGGAGGTCAACGCCAGCGACATCGGCTGCACCGTGACGCCGGAGGGCGCCGTTCGAATCGGCCTCGGCTACGTGCTCGGCGTGCGCGCCGACGAGATCGCGGCGCTCGTCGCCGCCCGCCACGAGGGCGGCCGCTTCACCTCGCTGGAGGATCTCGCCTCGCGCGCGGGGGCGGGGCGGGCGGCGCTCGAGCGGCTCGCCTGGTCGGGCGCCTGCGACGCGCTCGCCGGCGGCGATCGCCGTGTCGCGCTCTGGCAGCTGGGGGTGACGAAACCATCGCACCCGCGCGCGCGCGGCAGCGAGGGCGTGCAGCTCGCGCTCGCGCTGGACCTGCCCGCGGCGCCGAAGCTCCAGCCGCTGTCGGCCTGGGATGAGATGGTCGCCGACTACGCCACCACCGGGTTGACGGCCTCGACGCACCCGATCGGCCTGCTGCGCCCGCGCCTGCATGCGGCGGGGGCGATCGACATCGGCGCGCTGGCGCGGACGGGGCATGGCACGGAGGTGCGTGTCGGCGGCCTCGTCGTCGCGCGCCAGCGGCCGGGGACCGCGAACGGGATCACGTTCCTGCTGCTCGAGGACGAGCACGGGACGGTCAACGTGATCGTCTCGCCGCAGATCTACGAGCGTGAGCGGCTCACGGTGCGCACGGAGCCGCTCGTCGTCGTCGAGGGGCGCCTGGAGCGCCACGCCTCGGCGGGCGGGGCGATCAACATCGTCGCGCGCGCCGTGAGGCGCCTGGAGGCCGGCGATCACGTGGCGGCGCAGGTCAAGGACTTCTCCTTGCTCGACGCCATCGAGCTTGCCCGCCGATCGGCGATGCAGGAATTCGCGGCGACGGGCGGATGCGGAGGCGGGCTCGAGGAGCTGGCCGCGAACGGGAGCGACGACTTTCGCGCGGTCGCTCCGCCCGTCATGAACTTCGGCGCCGGACGCAGCCGATGACGCCCGTCCGCAGGTCGCGGGCACGACGGTGAGACGTCCCGGGCGACGTGTCGAGTAGATTGGCCCCCGCCGCATGGCAGCAATCCTCTTCCTCTCGTTCTTCGTCGCTCTCGGCCTCGGCGTCGTGCTCGTGGCGATGCGTGGCGGCCCGCGTGGCGTGCGCGACTCGCTCGAGCGGGGCCGCAGCCAGCGCCTGCACTTCGCCGAGTGGGCGGTCACCGCTGCCATCGTGCTGTTCGGCCTCGTCGTGCCGGCGCTCGTCCTGCTCGGCGATCAGGCGTCAGCCGGGCCGAACGGCGAGACGCTGAGCGCCGAGCTGACGGAAGGCCGCCAGCTGTTCTTCGAGCGCTGCGCGATGTGTCACACACTCGATGACGCCGGCGCGGTCGGTCGCGTCGGTCCCGACCTCGACGTCCTGGCGCCGAGCAAGAGCCTGACGTTGAACGCGATCAAGGAAGGGCGGGCGCGCGGCATGGGACAGATGCCCGCCCAGCTGCTCGAAGGGGCAGAGGCCGAGGCCGTCGCGGAGTACATCGAGGCCGTCGCCGGGCGCTGACGCTCCCGCTGCTCCGTCGCCGTCGCCCGGCGCGCGGGGAGCGTGAACCCGCAAACTGCGCGATTCCGTCCGCGGTCTCCATAAGACTGCGCATATGCAGGGAAATCGATCGCTGCTACGATGCCGCCGTCAGATCGCCGAATCCGCGGGCCCATCGCTGGGCGCGAGGAGCGGGGGAACCACTCGTTGGGGCGAATCGCCGGCATGTCCGGCGTAGCGCGACTCTTTCAGCGCGAGCCCGTCAGCTCACCCCGTAGGCCTCCACGGAAAGAGGGTCAAAACCACATGGGACACACAGAAGCCCCAGCATGGTGGGCCGACGTACAACATCTCCGTGATGTCTACGAGCGCACCGACGAGGCGCGGCGTCGCGCTGAGCTGGCCGATGTTGGCGATCGCCGCGTTGCGCGCGAGGCACGCCCGGGCGACGAGGCCGTCGAGCCCCGTGCGCATGACGCCGGGAGGGCCGCGCCGGTCGCCCGCCGCGGGCCGCACGCCAAGGGAACTGCGATGCCCGCTCGCCGCACCGTCGAGATCCGGGGGCGCACGGTCCCGGCGCCGTCCGTTGCGCGCAGCGAGCTCGACGGCCGCCGGCCGCCGCGGCGGGCTGGTGCCCCAGCGACGCCCAGGCCTTCCGGATCGCCTCCCAGGGCTCGCTGCCTGCCTTGGCGCAGCGCGACAACGTCATCGGCTGGCAGCCCTACGCCGAGCTGGGCGAGCAGTCGATCAACCGGCGCACGTGCCGTGACCTCGACGGCGACGGGGACGTGGACTTCGCGATCGAGGTCGCCTGCTGCACCGTCTCCAGCCCCTCCCTGGTCGTCATCTACGAGCGCTTCGGGCACGGGGGCTTTGGCATCGCCTACCGGCGCTTCGCGCCCGTGCGCGGCTTCGAGCGCC
>JAHWJM010000052.1 GCA_019348435.1 Actinomycetota bacterium | reverse complement strand
ATCAGCAGCAGCGGCGGGCCCGACCCCGGCAGGAACGACATCACCGGCCGCAGGTGGTTGTCCGGGTTGCCCCGCTTTGACGTCTTGAAGTCCCCGGCGGTTTGCCAGTCCGGCGGCCGGGAGCGCAGCCACGCCGCGCCGCCGGCCAGGAGCGCGAGCGCCGCCAGCGGCCGGAGCGACGGCCGCAACAGCCACGGCCCCTCGACGACGAATGCCCGCCACGCCCGGCGTAGTCCAGCACCACGGGCGCCGCCGCGGGGCCGGCGGGACTTGAACCCGCAAGGCCTATAGGCGGTTCGATTCGGCCGGGCGTCGCATCGGCGCTAACCATGATCACGGGAATGGCAGCCAACGCTGGGTCGGTCTTGATCTGGCGCAACAGGTCCTGGCCGGAAATGTCCGGCAGGTTGAGATCGAGAAGAATCGCATCTGGCACGTGCTCCCGCGCAAGGCCCAATCCGCCGGCGCCGTCGTGCGCGACCAGCAATTTGATCGCCGGACGCCTGCGCACGAGGCGTTCGATCAGCTTTACGTTCGAGGCGTTGTCATCGATGCACAGCAGCGAGCGATGTCTGACTGGTGGCACGGCTTCCACGCTTGCCGCGGTGCTCTGATCTCCTTCGGCCGCCGTCAGCGGGCCGTTCGCGGCGTAGTGCGCACGCAGGATCTCCTCGGCGCGCCGCAGTGCACCACCGGTCACGGCCAGGTCCGGACCGAGCCGGACCAGGTCTCCACGCGCCTGACGGCGCTGGAGTTCGAGGGCGGCGCGACGCTGCACGACGTGCTCACCGTGCTGCAGCGCTCCGAGCTCGTCACGCGCATGGCCGTCGAGATCGAGCGCTACATCGTCGAGCTCGGCACGGAGGGGCGCCTCATCGAGATGCAGCTCGAGGAGACGATGGTCGGCACCGCGGCCGACAAGGCCGCCCTCGTGCACGACTACCTCGCCGAGAACTCCGACGAGGCGTTTGCCGGAGCGCTTGACCAGATCGGCCGCCTGCCGCACCACGACCTGCTGGACTTCGGCCGCCTGGCCGAGCTGCTGGGCTACGACCGCAAGCTCAACACGCTCGACTACCCGGTCTCGCCGCGCGGCTTTCGCATCCTTGGTCGTATCCCACGCTTGCCTAAGCTGGTCGTCGGCCAGATCGTGGCCGACTTCGGTGGCCTCGACGAACTCTTGGCCGCGACCGACGTCGAGCTCGAGACCGTCGACGGCGTAGGCGAGATACGGGCGAAGGACATCCGCGAGGGCCTTCGCCGCCTACAGGAGATCAACCTCGTGGACCGCTACCTGCAGACGTAGGACCGTTCGACCGTCCGGCCGCCGCCGGCATCAACTCGCAAGGAGGACACCATTCCCGAAGCCGAAGATCAGCTGCTGGAGGACCTGAACCGCACGATCGAGAACATCGAGTTCGAGCTCGGTGACAACGTCGTGTATCCGCATCATGGGGCCGGTCAGGTCCTGAAGAAGGAGCGGCGCAAGATGTTCGGTGAGGAGCGCGAGTACCTCACCATCAAGATCCTGCACAACGACATGACCGTCATGGTCCCGTGCGAGAACGCCGCATTGGCCGGCCTGCGCCGCGTCATCGACGAGGAGACCGTGCTGAAGGTCCTCGCCGTCCTCGCCGACGACGTTTCGGAGATGCCCAAGAACTGGAACCGGCGGTTCAAGCACAACCGCGACAAGATCAAGACCGGTGACATCTACGAGCTCGCCGAGGTCGTGCGCAACCTCGCGATCCGCGAGCACGAGAAGGGCCTGTCGACGGGTGAGAAGCAGATGTTCACGCGCGCGAAGAAGATCCTCGCGTCAGAGCTGATGTACGCGCTCGACAAGGACGAGGAGGAAGCCGAGCAGCACCTCGACGACCTTCTGGCCGACAGCGCCGGCGTGACGGTGACGAAGTAGCGATCGCGCTTGTCGTAGCGGCGGGACGTGGAGAACGCTTTGGGTGCGAGACACCCAAGGCGTTCGTCACGCTCGCCGGGCGACCGATGGTCGAATGGAGCATCGCCGCGCTGCAGGCGGTGGCCGGAGTCGAGGCGATCGTCGTCGCGCTCCCGCGCGGGTGGGACGGGCCACTGCCTGCCGGCACCGTCGGGGTGCCCGGTGGGGCGCATCGCTCGCTGTCGGTCCGGGCGGCGCTGAACGCCGCGCCGGGCGATCCCGTCATCGTGCACGACGCGGCCCGCCCGCTCGTGACCGTCGAGACAGTCCAGACCGCGCTCGACGAGCTTGCGCTGCACGGCTGCGACGCCGTGATCGCCGCCGCGGCCGTCACCGACACGATCAAGCAGGCCACGCCCGAGGGCGTCGTCACGCGCACGCTCGACCGCGCTGCGCTGTGGGCGGTGCAGACGCCGCAGGTCTTTCGCCGCGCCGCGCTCGAACGGGCCCTGGCCGCCCCCGACGACGTCCTGGCCGCCGCAACCGATGACGCTTGGCTCGTCGAGCGCGCCGGCGGAACGGTGCGGGTGATCGCCGCGCCGCCGGGGAACCTCAAGATCACGACGGCCGAAGATCTACGGGTCGCGGCGCTGGCGCTACGCGAGCGCGCGCACCGACCAGCGTCTGCTGCCGGGCGCGACGCCGATCACTAGGATCGGCGCGCATGGTCCAGTCTCGCCTCCGGTGCGCGTGCACGACCGGCACGCGCTCGTGGTCGGCTCGCCAGTAGCGGCGGGCGACCGCGCCGATGCTGACCGACTACCACCTGCACCTGCGGCCCGACGATCCGGGCACCGACGCCGCGCGCTACTTCACCCCCGCCAACGCGGAGCGCTACCGGATCGTCGCCGAGGAGCGCGGGATCGGCGAGCTCGGCTGCTCGGAGCACATCTACCGCTTCGCCCAGGCGCTCGAGGTCTGGCAGCACCCGCTCTGGCGCGAGAGCGCCACCGACGACCTCGACGACTACGCCGGCTTCGTGCGCGAGCAGACCGACCTGAAGCTCGGCATCGAGGCGGACTTCGTCGTCGGCCGAGAGGACCGGATGGCGACGCTGCTCGATACGCACGGCTGGGACTACGTCGTCGGCTCGGTGCACTTCGTCGGCGAGCACGCCGTCGACCACGACGGCTACGAGATCTGGGATCACCGCTCCCAGCGTCCCGACGAGCTCTGGCGGCGCTACTTCGTCACCCTCGGCGAGGCGGCGCGAAGCGGGCTCTTCGACATCCTCGCGCACCCCGACCTCGTGAAGATGTGGGGCGCGCGGCGGCCGGTGCCCGAGGGCGACCTGCGCCGCTTCTATGAGCTGGCGATGGACGGCATCGGGGAGTCGCAGATCGCCGTCGAGGTCTCGACGGCGGGCCTGCGCAAGCCCGTCGGCGAGCTGTATCCCGCGCCGGCGTTCCTGGAGATGTGCCTGGAGGCCGGCTGTCCTGTGGCGCTGTCGAGCGACGCTCACGTGCCCGGCGACGTGGGGCGCGACTACGACCGCGCGCTGGAACTGCTGGAGTCGCTGGGCGTGACCGAGCTGGCGGTCTTCGCGGGGCGCGAGCGGCGAATGGAGGCGATCGGATGAGCACGCGGACGGGCCTGGGGTGGGACTCGCATCGCTTCGCGGCCGGTCGCCGGCTGATCCTCGGCGGCGTCGAGTTCGCGGGCGTCGACCAGGGACTCGACGGACACTCCGACGCCGACGTGCTGACGCACGCGGTGATGGACGCGCTGCTCGGTGCGGCCGGGCTCGGCGACATCGGCGTGCACTTCCCCGATACCGAGGATGCCTACGAGGACGCCGACTCGGTCGAGTTGCTGCGCGAAGTCGTCGCGACACTCGCCGGGCAGGGCCTGCGCGTCGTGCACGTCGACACCACGGTGTTGATGGAGCGCCCGAAGATCGGCCCCTACCGCGACGCGATCCGCGAGCGGCTGGCGCAGGCGCTCGGGCTCGAGGTCGCGTCGGTCAACGTCAAGGCCTCCACGGGCGAGGGGATGGGCTTCGTCGGCCGGCTCGAGGGTGCCGCCGCGCTCGCGGTGGCGACGGTGCAGCGGTGCGACCGCTAGACGCGCGGCGGCCCCTACTAGCGTGCGCTGGAGAAATTCGCCGTGACGACCGTCCTGACGTAGCCGCCGACCGTGCCGGAGCGCGCACCGATGCCGATGCGGCGCAGGCGGCGATCCATCAGCACCCGGCGGTGAGAGGGCGACGCCATCCACATGCGCACCACCGTGCGGGCGCGGATCGGCTGTCCCGGTGCGAGCCACACGATCGTCTCCCCCACGCTGCGCGCGGACGAATACCGCCGCAGGCGCTGATCGAACGACGTGCCGTCGGCGCTGCGGTGCGACGGCTGCCCGCTGCGGAGCTGGTCGATCGAATGCGCCGAGGCAGCCCGCGCCAACCGCGCCTGGTGGCGCACGGGAGGCAGGCGGTGGCGAGCGCGTGCGGCGTTGACGCTGCGCACGACGGCGCGTTGCAGTGCGCTGCTGCTGTGCGCGTCCTTGGCGGCACGCGGGGCCGCGACCGCGACCGTCGGGGCGATGGGCGCGGCGGTGAGGGCGGTCGCGATGACGAGGGAGACCAGTGTGGGACGTGGACGCATGGAGCCTCCTAGGGATAGGCGGGGTCGGTCAGGCGCATCCGTCCGAGGTGGCACGGGGGCCGCGGCTGTCCTTGGGCGCCGCGGCGTGCGGAGGGCGTAGCGATTGCGCGCCGGCAGCGTGCTAGGAGACAAGGCCCGCGACGGGTCTTGGCAAGGCAGGGCAACGACAGGCAGGGGCAGACGTCATTTGTAGGCGCTCCTTTGGTGATTGCTCGTTCGCCTACGAGGTGAGCTGACGGGCTCGCGCCGACGCGCTACGCCGCGAACGCGCCGATCAAGGCACGCGCAACGATTCGCCCCAGAGCCGGCTTGCGCCGACCCAATGGTTCCCCCGCTGCCACCGTACTGCGACGGCGACATTCGGCTGGGCGCAACATAACAACTCCTCCGGCAGATCGCGTACAGCCTCTCCAGGCGAGAGCGCCGGCCGCGCGACGGGAGCCGCCGCGGCCGCGGCGGCCGCACCACCGGAGGAGCGGTGCCGACGGCACCGCCGAGGGGGGATAGACGCCTTCCTGCGCTTGCCTCGTGGGTCTAGGCCACGGGGTTGCCCGTGATGCGCTCGACAGTCCTCCGGGTGACCGGCGACAGCGAACCAGAGGGGCTCACGTAGCGCGTGGCGGCCGGGCCGGCCTGCGGGACGGCGATGGTCCCGAGCGGCGCCCACTCCTGCGCCTGCGCGCGTGAGCTAAGCCGAAGCGCGGCGCGATGTCAGCCGCCGCGATCGGCGGGCAGATCTCGACGACGCACCGGCCGCGGAGCTATTGACAGGCATGGCACCGCGACCTAGTCACATGACGACAACGGCACCACCTTCAGCAAATGCAACCCGACGAAGACGAGAGGAGGTGGTACGTCTCACGATCGCCTTCCGCATCGCGCGTCTGCGCCCGGCCACAGCCGATGGGGCCGTGGACCGGCAGCCGCTGCCGGCTGACCCCCGCCTTTCCAGCGAAAGGCACCGGCCGGCGCAGGCGCGTTTGCGATCGCGCCCGCACGAATGCCGATCAGCTGGTCGCCGCCTCCGCCTCGCCCACTGCCACCGCGGCAAGTTTGTTCAGCGCCCGGCGTTCGATCTGGCGCACGCGTTCGCCGCTGAGGCCCAGCCGGTCGCCCACGCTGCGCAGCGACAACGCCTCGCCGCCGTTGCCAAGGCCATAGCGCGCCCGCAGGACGTCGCGCTCACGGTTGGTCAGGCCGGCGAGCATGGCATGCAGCTCGTCGACCTCGATCGCGGCGAGCACGAGTTCGTACTCGTCCTCTGCCAGCGGATGGGCCAGCAGGTCGCCGATGGTGCCGATTTGGTAGTCGGAGCCCAAGATCGGCTCCTGCAGTGACCGCGGCGGGCGCTCGGTCGCCAGCAGGTGGTCGACCTGGTCGGCCGCCAGCCCCGTGAGCGTGGCGAGCTCGTCACGCGTCGGCTCTCGGCCGGTCTGCCCGACGGCGTCGTGATGGGCCTCCTTCAGACGCGCGAGGTGGCGCAGCGCGCGGTCAGACAGGACGACCGGGCGCGTGAGCTCTGCGACGAGCTGCTGCATCGCCTGGCGCACCCACCACGTCGCATAGCCCCAGAACGGCACGCCGCGCTCTGGGTCGAAGCGCTCGAGCGCGCGAAGCAGCCCGACGACGCCCTCCTGGAGCAGCTCCAGGCGCTGTACCCGGCCGCTGCGGTAGGTGCGCGCAATCGCCGAGATGAACGGCATGAACGATTCGACCAGCTGCGCGCGCGCCGCGTGGTCGCCCGCCTTGGCCGCCAGCACGAGGCGGCGCTCCTCGGCCTCCGCGAGCTGCGGACGCCGGCCGAGCTCCTCGATGTACTCGCCGCCGACGGGGCGCCGCACCGGGGCGCGCCGCCCGATGTGGCCCGCGAGATCGCGATCCAGCTCCTGGCCCCGGGCGACCTCGGCCCGCAGCTCCTCGATGCCCTCGTGGGGCTCCTCGGGGTCGGCGGTTGTGGGGGGAGATCCAGGGTCTGGCATGCAGGCGCTTCGCTTCCGTTCGACGGTAGCGAAGCGGCGCTCAGCGCAACGCCGCCGCGCGCCGGGTGGCCGCCGCCGCCCGCGCCTGCTCGTGCTCGGCCTGACGGCGCAGCTCCTGCAGCGACCGGCGCAGGTTCTCGCGCACCGCCGGCGCCGCGACCTGCTCGGCGATCCAGCCCACGATGCCCGAGCCGCCGACGCCGTACTGCAGGCGCAGCTCGACGCGGGTTCGGGCGCCGTCGGCGCGCTCGCGCAGGCGCCAGCGCCCGCGCTGGTCGATGCCGGTGACGGAGGTCCAGGCGAGGTCGCGCAGCGCATCGCACTCGACGATCTCGACGAGGCCGCCGACCTCGGCCGAGCCGACGCGCATGAGCGTGCGATAGCGCGCACCGACGCCGCGGTCCTGCTCGGACGTCACCTCCCAGCGCGTGATGCCGCTCATGAAGTGCAGATAGCGGGCGGGATCGGTCACGAAGTCCCAGACGAGCTGCGGCGGCGCGGCGACGTCGATGGCGGCCGCGACCCTCATCCGACGATCGGCAGCCGCCGCTCCGACGCGAGCGCGTCGAGCGTCTCCTGCATCGTCTCCGTGATGTGCTCGTAGACCTCGTCGACGTTCGGGCTGGGCCCGAACTGCTCGCGTAGGTGGACGGCCGGCAGCACCTCGACCGTGATCTTCGCCGGCAGCGGGATGTGGCCGAGAACATCGCCGACGTTCAGCCCCCACGGCACGGCGATCGACAGCGGCAGGACCTTGAGGCGAAAGAGCTTGTCGAGCATGAGCAGCCGCGCGAGCCGCTCGCCGCGGCCGAGGAAGAGCGCCGTCTCCTGGCCGCCGATCGCGACGACCGGGACGATCGGCACGTCGTGCTCGAGCGCGAGGCGCACGAAGCCGCGGCGGCCGGCGAAGTTCACCGTATTGGCCTCCCATGTGGGACGGTGCACCTCGTGGTCGCCGCCCGGATAGACCAGCACCGCGGCACCGGCGTCCAGCGCTCGCGCAGCGTTCTCAGGTGACGCGGCGACGGCTCCGTACTTGCGCAGAAAGCCCAGCCCCGGCATCGAGAGCACGAGGTTGTGCACGAGCTGGTGAAAGCGGCGCTCGACTCCGAAGTACGTGCTGAAGGCAAGGGTGAAGACCAGCGAGTCAGGTGACACGTTGCCGCCGGAATGATTGCCGACGAGCAGTACGGGCCCCTCCTCCGGCACGTTGCCCAGGCCGCGTACCTCGCCACGAAACCACAGGCTGGCCAGCAGCCACTGCCCCGGCAGGCTCTCGCGGATGAAGTCCGGGTCGCGCTCGTCGAGGTCGGCGGCGGGAACGCGGCGACGCACGCCACGGGCGATCACGCCGGCGACCCGCTCGAGCGGCCCGGGCGCCGAGCCCCGATCCTCCGCCTCGAGCTCGTCGTCACGCCGGCGGGCGCGGCCCGGCGGCGGCGCGGTGAAGGGGTCGCCGCCGTTGGCGTGATGGCCGATGCGCGACGGACGGCTCGCGGTCTCGGTCTCCATCGTCTCGAGTCTACGCGGCCTTCCGCGTGCCGCTGACCGGCAGCGGACCCCGTGCGTCGTCGGCGCGCGCGAAGACGAGCAGGTCGCTCGTGCGCTCGGCCTGCTCCACCTGGGGGACGTGCCCGCAGCCGTCGAGGACGACCTGCTCGGCCGACGGCAGCCACCGGCCGACGTGGCGCCCGAACGCCGGCGGGATCACCCGGTCGTGCGAGCCCCAGACGAAGAGCGCCGGCGGCTCGAGCTGCGAGAGCCGCCCGTAGAAGCCGTTGCGCCCGTACGGCGCCTCGAGGTAGATGTTGCGCGCCGCGGACAGGAACGCGATCCGCCCGCCGGCGCTGGCGTAGATGCGCTGAAACTCGTCGACGACGACGTCGGCCATGCTCGGATCGATGCCGTCTGAGTCGGCGAACAGGTTCCAGAAGTGCCCGGCGACCTTCTCGCGCGCCAAGCGGTGCGGCAGCAGACCGAGCTCTGGGCGCATGAGCCGCACGATCGGGTGATACGTGCGCTTGACGAACGCGACGGCGGGGCACAGCAGGCCCAGCGACGCGACCCGTTCGGGATTGCGCAGGCCCACCTCGATCGCGATCCGGCCGCCCATCGAGTTGCCGACCACGTGCGCGCGCTCGATGTCCAGCTCGTCCATCGCCGCCAGCACCGTCTCGGCGAACCAGCGCGCCGTGTAGGGCGCCGTCGTCGGCTTCGACGACGCGCCGAAGCCGGGCAGGTCGAGGGCATGCACGCGATAGCGCCGCGATAGCGTCGCGGCGGCGTCGAAGAACGAGCTCTTGGCGCCGCCGAGACCGTGCAGCAGCAGCACGTCGGGGCCGTCACCCATCGTCAGCGTCGACACGCGTCGCCCGGGCAGGTGGACGTCGTGGATGCGCAGCAGCGGTCGGCGGCCGTCCTCGAGGCGGAAGAGCCCCTCGAACGCGATGGCGAGGTCGAGGTTGCCGCGCGCGTACAGCAGTCGCCGGCTGAAGGCCTCGATGCCCGACAGCTCGCCGCAGCGCAGGGCGATCCACGTCGTCGCGTCGGTGCCGATCACGACGTCGGGGGTTCGGCTCGTCGCGCCCCTGCGCACGCGGGCCGCATGCGCGGTGCAGCGCACCTCCCACGTGTGGCCGACATCGCCGAGCACGATCCGCCACGTCGCATCGAACGCCGCCTCGGCGCCGACGTAGCGCTCCGGAAGCGAGCGGAAGCCGGCCTCGACCGCTGCCAAGAGCGCTGCGTGCGGGGCCGGGGGATACATGGTCACGGCAAAAATACCCCGCCGCCCGGATCGTGGCACACGTTGCGTGCACGCGATCGTTCATCCGGCTGGGAGCCTTCGGCGGCGCAACCGCTCGCTAGGGTCACCCCATGGCCGCGATCCGCCTGTACGACACCCGCTCAGGTGAGCTGCGCCAGCTGGTCGCGAGTCCCGACGGGAGCATCGGCATCTACGCCTGCGGCCCGACGGTCTACGGGCGCATCCACGTCGGCAACGCCCGCCCGTTCGTCGTCAACTCGCTGCTCAAGCGCTTCCTGGCGCACGAGGGCCACGACGTCACGCTGGTCGTCAACATCACCGACGTCAACGACAAGATCTACGACGCCGCCCGCGCGATGGGCGTTCCCAGCGCCGATCTCGCCGCCGAGATGGGCGCCCACTACATCGCCGACACCGACGCGCTCGGCCTGGGCCGGCCCGACAGCGAGCCGCTGGCCTCAGAGACGATCGAGCCGATCGTCTCGCTGATAGCCGAGCTCATCGAGCGCGGCCACGCCTACGTCGTCGACGGCGATGTCTACTTCCGCGTGCGATCCGATCCTCAGTACGGGTCGCTGAGCCGCCGCTCGATCGACGCGATGAACCAGGGCGAAGGCGTCGAGGGCGCCGAGCGCAAGGAGGATCCGCTGGACTTCGCGCTCTGGAAGGCGCACAAGGAGGGCGAGGACACCGTCTGGTCCGCCCCCTGGGGACGGGGCCGGCCGGGCTGGCACATCGAGTGCTCGGCGATGGCCGAGCAGAAGCTCGGGGTCGGCTTTCAGATCCACGGCGGCGGCAACGACCTGGTCTTCCCGCACCACGAGAACGAGGCCGCGCAGACGCGGATGGCCCGCGACCGCGAGCTCGCGCAGATCTGGATGCACAACGGGATGCTCCAGTTCGGCGAGGAGAAGATGGCCAAGAGCGTCGGCAACGTCATGCCGCTGCACGAGGTGCTCGACGACGTCGGCCGCAACGCGCTGATCATGCTCTTCGTCGGCGCCCACTACCGCCAGCCGATGGCCTTCGACGACATGCGCCTGATGGAGGCGCTCGCGCGCGTCGCGCGCGTGCGCGACGCCGCGCGCGGCCTCGTCGACGGAGAGTCCCCGGCGGAGATGCGCCACCTGCGCGACGCGTTCTTCGAGGCCCTGCGCCAGGACTTCAACACGCCGGCCGCGCTCGCCGCGATGTTCGACTGGATCAAGGAGGCGAACAAGCGCGAGGAGCCGGTCGGCCGCGCCGACCTCGTCGAGATGCTGGCGGTGCTGGGGCTGCAGAACCTCGCCGAGCACGGCAGCGAAGCCGGCGCGGAGGAGCAGGAGCTGCTCGACCAGCGCGAAGACGCCCGCGCCGCCGGCGACTATGCCGAGGCCGATCGCCTGCGCGACGAGCTGCGCGGGCACGGCTGGGAGGTGCGCGACAGCTCGGCGGGGCCGGAGCTCGTGCGCGTCGAGCAGTGATCCTCTACGGGCGCAACCCCGTGCGCGAGGCGC
>JAHWJM010000051.1 GCA_019348435.1 Actinomycetota bacterium | reverse complement strand
GTTCGGCGTCCGGAGTCCGCTCGACGAGGCCGGGTTGACGAAAGCCGAGATCCGCGAGCTCTCCCGGCAGGCCGGGCTGCCTACCTGGGACGAGCCGGCATCTGCCTGCCTGTCCTCCCGCATCCCGTACTTCAGCGAGGTCACGGATGAGAAGCTGCGCATGATCGAACGGGCCGAATCCGTGCTGCATGCGCTGGGCTTTCGGGTCTGCCGCGTGCGGCACCATGGGGACGCCAGCGCGCTGGCGCGCATCGAGCTCGGGCTCGACGAACTTCGTGAGCAGGAAGTCCACGAGCTGCGCCCAGCTGTCGTCGGGCGGGACCTCGATCCCGCGCTCGCCCATCGCCGCCGCGAGCCCGTCGCGGTCACCGTGGGCGAGGATGTCCACGCCGGCGCGGCTGCGGATGGGACTCGCCGTGCTGCTGTTGCAGAAGCGCTCGAAGGACGTCGCGCCGTTCGAGTCGATCACGGCCCGCGAGTGGATCGAGAAGCGGATGGGGCGCGGTCCGTGGCGCAAGGTGTGGGGCCCGCTGCTGCGCGGCAAGTTCGGCGAGCGTGCCGACGACATCTCGATGGCCTGGCTGTGGAGCAAGCTGACGCTGCGGCGCCGGCTCGAGGGCGATGAGGCCAAGCAGGAGCTGCTCGGCTATCCCGCGCACTCCTGGGAGCTGCTGTTCGACGCGCTGCGCGACGCGATCGTCGGCGGCGGCGGCCGCGTGCTGATCGACCGCCCGGCCGCGGCGCTGCGCCGCTCAGCGGACGCCAAGGCCTTCATCGTCACCCCGGGCGCGAGCGGCTCGTTTCGCGCCGGCCACGACCCGCGCCTCTACGCCCGCGCGGGGGGCGACGAAGCCGAGGAGAGCTATGACGCGGTCGTCGCCACGGTGCCCAGCGACGTCTTCAGCGCGCTGCTCGACGGCGACCTGCGCGCCGCGATCGGGAAGGAGTACCTCGGCCGGCTGGCCGCGACGGAGTACCACACCGCGCTGTGCCTGCTGCTCGAGCTCGACAGGCCGTTCTCGTCGTTCTACTGGACGAACATCGCCGAGCCGGAGGTGCCGTTCGTCGGCCTCGTCGAGCACACGAACTTCATCTCGCCGCAGCGCTACGGCGGGCGGCGCTTCCTCTACGTCGCCAACTATCTCGCGCCGGGCGACCCGCTGCTCGCGCTGAGCGCCGAGGAGCTGCTGGCGGCCTACCTGCCGGGGCTGCGCCGCGTCCAGCCGGAGTTCTCCGAGGACTGGATCGTGGCGCGGTGGCTGCACCGCGAGCCCGCCGCGCAGCCGATCGTCACCGTCGGCTACCACCGCCGGATCCCGTCGCTGCAGACCGGCGTCCGGGGGCTCGTGCTCGCCAACACGACGCAGATCTACCCGGAGGATCGCGGGACGAACTACAGCGTCAGGCTCGGCACGGACGCGGCCCGCGCGCTGCTGGACCCATAGCAGCGACGCGCCGGGTTCTGGGACATCCGTCCGGTCGCGGACGGGCGAGGGCTACGCCTGCCCGAAATTGGCGATAACGGAGGGAACTACCCAACGACACAAGGGACATTCGCCTATGGATGCCTTTGCAATTCCGCTTGTCATCTTCACCGCCGGCATGGCCTGGCTTCTCGTGGAGATCATCCGAGGTTCGTTCGAGGACCCGTATCCGCGCCGCGCCGGAACCACCTGGGCCGTCACGTGCCCGGCCGCCGGGATGTGCTTCGGCCTCGGGCTCGCCCCGGCCGCGCTCATCCTGGGAGCCGTCAGCGTGCTCGCGCTGGGATCGCTCGGATACTGGTTCCTCGCCACGGCAGCCGACGACACCGACGACGACGCCGATCCGGCGCCCGTCGAGCCGGACCCCAGCCCGACCGACGAGGTCGAGATCCCCGATTGGGCAAAGCGCGTGCCGCAGCCCGATTACGAGAACCGCGACCGGGGGATCGACTGGGACGCGTTCGATCGCGCCCGCAGCGACTGGGAGAAGGAGTTCACGCCGAAGCCGGTCACGCCGGAGCCCGAGCGCGCTCCGCAGCGTGAGCTAGTTCCCGCCGGCGTCTGAGTAGACCCGCCACGTCGCCCGCGCCGCATCGGCCCAAGTCCAGGCCGGCGGTGCGGGCGCCGGGCGTGTCGCCGCGGCGGCGGCGGTGAGCAGGCCCTCGAGGTCGTTGGCGTCGACGAACGTCGCCCGATCGCCGAGCACCTCGCGCAGCACCGGGATGTCCGACGCAACGACCGGGGTGCCACACGCCAGCGCCTCGACCGTCGGCAGCCCGAAGCCCTCGTCGTCAGACGGAAAGACGAGCGCTCGTGCCCCGGAATAGATCGCCGCGAGATCCTCGTCGGGCACCCGCCCCGTCAGCGTCACCCCGGGCAGTTCGTGCGCCCAGGGCTTCGTGGCGCCGACGAGCACGAGCGGCAGCTCACGCGGCGTGCGCGCGAGCGCCGCGATTCGCTTGCGCGGGTCGGGCGTCTCCAGCCCGCCCACCCACAGCAGGTACTCGTCGGGCAGCGCGTAGCGCTCGCGTGCGGCGGCGATCGCCTGAGGCCCGCGCACGCCCAGTCCCGGGGCCGGGGCCTCGTGGATGACGACGATCCGCTCGGGCGCGATGTCGAGGTGCTCGACCACCTCCTCGGCGACGACCGCCGTCGGCACGATCAGCCGCGCCGAGCGCTGGACGGCGAGGTAGCGCATGCGGAAGCGGATGCCCGTGCGCAGGTACTCGCTGCGGCGCTTGAGCGGCACGACGTCGTGCAGCGTCACGACCTGCGGGCAGGGCGGGCGCAGCAGCGCGCCGTCGATCCAGGGCGCGTGGTAGACGTCCCCGCGGCGCGGCCGCTGGCCCTGGAGGACCTCGTCCTCAGGCCCGGCGGTCTCGTACAGCGCCGTCAGCAGGCAGCTCGCGTAGCGCCCGATGCCGCGCGGGTCCCGCGCGGGGCGGCTGTCGAAGATGAGCCTCACCGCGGCTCGCCGGCCGCCTGCAACAGGATCGCCTCGACGCGGTCGGCGTAGGCGTCGGCACCGAACTGCTGGGCGTGCGCGCGCGCGGCGGCCCCCATCCGTTCCCGCCCGGCGAGCACCTCGAGCACCGCGGCCGCGAGCTCGGCCGGATCCCCCGGGGTCACGAGCCGGCCGGTGACGCCGTCGGCCACGACCTCCGCAAGCCCGCCGACGCGCGTTGCGACAACCGGCGTACCGGTCGCCATCGCCTCCGCGAGCACCGTGCCGAACGGCTCCTGGCGCGAGGGGGCGACGAGCACATCGAGATGGCGCATGACCGCCGCGCCGTCCGGGACCCAGGGAATGTGCTCGACGTCCTCGGCGGCGCGCACCTGGGCGGCATATTCGGGGGCGCTGTCGTAGGGATCGTCGCCGACGACGACGATTCGCACCTCTGGCATGGCCGCCCGGATCAGCGGCGCGGCGCGGACGAGGTCCAGCGGGCCCTTGCGCGGCTCGATGCGCCCGACGAAGCCGACGACCGGGGGCGTCGAGCCGCCCCGAGCGTCATCGACCGGCCACGGCGGCGCGGTCAGCGCAACGTCGAGCTCGACCGGGCAGTAGACGACGTGGGCGTGCAGGCCCGGCAGGCGCTCGGCGACGGCCGCGGAGTCCGCCAGCACCGCGTCGGCGCGCGACCAGAAGCGCGGCACCCGATCGACGATGTCGTGCACGTGCAGGATCGTGCGCCGGCCCGCGAGACCGGGCAGCAGCCGCCCGCTGACGGTGCCGTTGAGGTAGACGAGGTCGTGCCCGGCCGCGAGGCGCCGGGCGCGCGGGAAGCTCGCCGCCGCCCGCGCGCCGGCGCCGCGGTCGAGGCCGCCGAGCGCGAGCCGTACGACCGGCAGCCCGGCGTCGTCGAGCGGTCCCGGGGCGGGCGTCGCGAGCGTCAGCACGTGGCCGCGCGCCAGCAGCCGCTGCGCCAGCCGCAGCAGGCCGATCTCGGCGCCGCCCGGATGAGCGACGGCACAGACGGCGAGGATTCGCACCGCTCGATCCTTGCAGGCAGCGGGCCGCTGCGAGACTTCGGCGATGACAGATGCCCTGGCCGACGCGATCTGGCACGCGCTGCCCGCCGACGCGGCGCCCGAGCGCTTCGCGGAGCGCCGCGCGTTCCTGCTCGCCCACGTCGAGCCGCGCGAGCGCGTGCTCGATCTCGGCTGCGGCGCGGGGGAGTTCAGCGCGGCGCTCGCGGCGGCGGGCGCGCAGCCGATCGGCGTCGACGTCGCCGCGGAGGCGCTGCGCCGCGCGGCCGAGCGTGCGCCCGCCCTGGACCTGCGGCTGTGGTCCGCCGGCGAGCCGCTGCCGCTCGAAGACGGCAGCGTCGACGTCGTCTGGGCCGGCGAGGTGATCGAGCACGTCGCCGATGTCGCGCCGTGGCTGTCGGAGGTGCGCCGCGTGCTGCGCCCGCGCGGGACCCTCCTGCTCACGACGCCCCATCACGGCCCGCTGACGCTGCTGCGGCTCGCCCTCAGCCCCCGACGCTTCGCGGCGCACTTCGAGCCGCGCTCGGACCACCTGCGCTTCTTCTCGCCGCGCACCATGCGATCGCTGCTGGACGACCTCGGCTTCGACGTCGTCGAGCTACGCGTGCGCCACGCGAAGATCTTCGTCCGCGCGGTGCGGGTGTGATGCGCGTCCTGCTCGACACGACCTACGCGCGGCGCGGCCCCAGCGGCACCGGCGTGTACATCGAGCGCGTCGCGGCTGCGCTACGCGCCGAGGGAGTCGAGGTCGTCGAGGCGGCGGACGAGCGCCGCCGGCCGCCCGCGGGCGGCGGCGCCGGCAGCGCGCGCAACCTCGCCCACGATGCCTGGTGGACGCAGGTCGGCCTCCCCGGACGAGCGCGGTCCGCGAACGTCGACGTCATCCACCACCCGCTGCCGGCGCACGCGCTGCGCGCAGCATGTCCGCAGGTCGTGACGATCCACGACCTCGCCTTCGAGCGCCTGCCGGAGTGCTTCGCGGCGGCCTTCCGGCGCTGGGCCTCGCTGACGCACCGGCGCGCGGCCCGCGCGGCGGACGCCGTCGTCTGCGTCTCGCAGACGACGCGGCGCGACGCGATGGCGCGCTGGGGCCTCGACGGCGGGCGGATCGTCGTCGCGCCGCACGGGCCGGGGCAGGAGCCGCCGCCGCGGGCCGCGCTGCCCGCCGAGCCGCACCACTTCCTCTACATCGGTGACGACGAGCCGCGCAAGAACCTCTCCCTCCTGCTGGCCGCCCACGGGCGCTACCGCGACGCCGTTGGCGAGGGAGCGCTCGAGCTCGTGCTCGCCGGCCGCGCGCAGCCGCCGCCGCAGCGCGGCGTGCGCTGCGAGGCGGCCCGCGACCTCGCGGCGCTGCTGCGCGGCGCCGCCGCCCTCGTGCACCCGGCGCTGCACGAGGGCTTCGGCCTGACGGCGCTCGAGGCGATGCACGCCGGCGTGCCCGTCATCGCCGCGCGCGCACCCGGGCTCGCCGAGACGTGCGGCGAGGCGCCGCTGTACGTCGATCCGCATGACGCCGAGGCTCTCGCGCACGCGCTCGGCCGCGTGGCCGGCGATCCCGCGCTGCGTGCCGCGCTCGCCGCCGCCGGACGCGAGCGCGCGGCGGCGTTCTCGTGGCGCACGTCGGCGCGTGCCCATATCGAGGCTTATAGGCTGGCCGGCGTGAATCGCGTGCCTGAGCGTCCCGCCCCACCGCCGCGGGCCGGCAGCGCCCCGTGAAGATCGCGATCCTCGGCACGCGCGGCATCCCCGCCTCCTACAGCGGCTTCGAGACCGCCGCCGAGCAGCTCGCCAGCCGTCTGACCCAGCGCGGCCACGAGGTCATCGTCTACTGCCGCCCGCACGTCGTCGACCGGCGCCTGAAGGAGCACAAGGGCGCGCGCCTCGTGCACGTCCCGGCGGTCCGCAACAAGTACCTGGACACCTTCACCCACACGTTTCTGTCCTCGCTGCACGCCGCGCGGCGGCTGCGGCCCGACGTGGCGCTGTTCTTCATCGCGGGCAACAGCCCGATGTGCCTCGTCACGCGCGGTGCCGGGATCCCGACGGTCATCAACGTCGACGGCCTGGACTCCGACCGCTCCAAGTGGCCCGCGCTCGCCAAGGCCTACCTGCGCTTCGCCGAGCGCAACGCCCCGCGCTGGTCGGACACGGCGATCACCGACTCCCATGCCGTGGCGGAGATCTTCGAGCAGCGCTACGGCCAGCGGATCGGCGTCGTGCCGTACGGCGTCGAGGATCCCGGCCACGAGGGCACCGACACGCTGGACCGCCTCGGGCTGCAGCCGCGCAAGTACGTCCTGTTCGTCGGCCGTCTCGAGCCCGAGAACAACCCGCACGTGCTCGTCGAGGCGTTCAGCCGCATCTCGGCGGCGCGCGCGAGGGGGATGAAGCTCGTCGTCGTCGGCGGAGCGCCCTACGCGCACGACTACATCAAGCAGGTCCAGCGCGCCGGCGATCCGCGCGTGCTGTTCCCGGGCTACGTCTTCGGGCGCGGCTACTGGGAGCTGCAGCGCCACGCCTACCTGTTCTGCGCGCCGACCGAGGTCGGCGGCACGCATCCGGTCATCCTCGAGGCGCTCGCCGCCGGCAACTGCGTGCTCGTCAACGACCACGCGCCCAACGTCGAGACCGTCGGCGACGCCGGGCTGACGTTCTCGGGCAAGGCCGGCGTGCCGGCGCTGACCGCGCAGCTCGAGCGCCTCTTCGACGAGCCCGAGCTCGTCGAGCACTACCGCGCCCGGGCGCGCGAGCGCGCCCGCCGCTACTCGTGGGACGCTGTCACCGACGAGTACGAGCAGCTGCTCGTCAGCGTGCGCGAGATGGGCGGCCCGGGCGGCCTGCCCGCTGAGCTCGTCGACGGCGCGGGTGCGGCCGGCGGCGGCGTGCAGCTGTTCCCTGTCAGCGGACGGCGGTGACCTTCGCGGCGCGGCTCGTGAGCGTGCGCGAGCCGTGGCGCCAGGCGATCCGCAGCGAGCCGCTGCTGCGCACGACGACGCGCGTCTCGAAGTAGTGGCGCGGCCCGCCGACGATGACCGTCCTGCGCGTATGCCAGCGCTTGCCGCCGCGCGTGCGGAACTGGATCCGCGCGCGCACCCGGCTCTTCGCGTCCGCCGGGCGCAGCATCCCGAAGATGCCCGCCGAGCGGCCGCGCCTGACGCGCTGCTGCTTGACGAAGATCGGCGTCATGTAGGCCTTGTAGGACGGCTTGCGCTTGCCCGAGAGCAGCTTCAGGCCGCTCTGGAACGTGCGCCAGGCGAGGCCGGGGTTCTTCTTGGCGTCGACGCCCGCGACCGGCCCGTCGTCGACGAGCAGGAACTGGTTGACCGCGCGCACGTTGGGGTTCTTGTAGGCCATGTACTCGGCCTCGTTGATCCACGCCGCCTGCTTGCTGAAGGAGACGCGCGTGATCGGGTCGGGGGCGGTCTGGTAGCCGTACTCGGTGAGGTACAGCGGCACCCCGCGCTTGGTCTGCATCTTCTGGCGGTAGCGGCGGTAGATGCGCTTCAGCTCGCTGCTCAGCGCGCGCAGGTCGGCCATCGACACCCAGTCGGCCGAGCGCGAGCGGCGGCTCGGCGGCGACAGCAGCGCGTAGGGATGATGCGCGTAGCCCGTGGCCCGAAACAGCGCCGGGTTCTGCGCGACGAACGTCGAGACGTCGCCCGGGCAGTCGCGCAGCGACGCCTGCGGCCCCTTGAGGACGTTGAGGTTGTTGTCGACGCAGTACAGGCGGCGGATGAACTTCAGCGCGTCGATCGACTGCGTGAGGTCCTTCTTGTTGCCCTGCCCCTGCGGCGCGGTCTCGCCGACGAGGATCGTGTCCGAGCCGTGGCCGGTGTCGGCGAGTCCCTGCCAGGCGTTGGCGACGAGCTTGCGGTAGATCGCCGGCGACGCGTCGATCTGGCTCTTGCTGCCCGGGCGCGGGTCCGGGCTCCACTGCGGCGTCAGCCAGCCGGCCTGGTTGGGCTCGTTCCAGATCGACCAGTAGTCGACCCGCGGCAGCCCCCCGTAGGAGCCGCTGTAGCGCGTCCCGACGGCCCGCACGAAGTTGCCGAACTCCTCGGGGTTGGGGTTGAACGTCTCCTGGATGTCGGCACGGGGCGACTCGGTCGTGGCCCAGCGCGGGACGGGCGACGTGAAGTTCAGGTTCACGGAGATGCCGCGCGCGTGCGCGCCCTGGATGAGGCGGTCGTACTGCGCCCAGACCTTCGCCTGGTACTGGGCGGGATCCGTCGCGTCGAAGTTCGGCTTCTGCACCTGGTCGTTGGCGGGCGCGAGCACGCGCCAGAACACCGAGACGCGGATACGGTCGACGCCGAGGCCCTGCAGCGTGTTCAGCGTCGAGATCTGCTGCTCGGGCGTGCCGTAGACGAGGAGCGGGTCGTCCTGGAAGGTCGACTCCTGCGTCTTGGACGCGAGCGCGAACGAGGGGAAGGCCGCCAGCACGAGGATGGCGGCGAAGAGTGTGCGAAGGGATGTCACGGTGCTGTGGTCTTGCGTTGCGCTGCAAGGAACACAGCGACCGCATCAGAAGATCGGGGATCGAGATACAGCGCCGGGCGGATCGCCCGCATGGCGACCTCCGGCCGCTGGAGCGTATTCAACTCGAATTCGGCAAGTCGCAGCCACGGATCGGGATTGTCTGGTTGTAGGCGCACCGCATCCCCCAACGCGCGGCGGGCCGCAGTGTTGCGGCGGGTCGCGGTTTCGATCGTCGCCAGCGTGAAGAGGGGGTCGAGCGAGAGGGGGTTGACGTCGCGCGCGCGCTCGGCCTGCGCGCGTGCCGCATCGGCGTCTCCGACGGCCAGCGAGTCCAGCGCATCCTGGGTCAGCGTGTCGGCCCGCATCGGCTGCCAGATCGCCCAGGCGGCGGCGACCACGAGCAGCAGCGTGGCGCCCGCGCCGACCGCGCGCATGCGATCGCGCGCGCCGCCACGCAGGCGCTCGAGCAGCGATCCGCCCCCACCCGGTCCCATCCCCGGACCCGGCCCGCCCGTCGCCGCCGCCGCCTCGCCCTCCCGGCCGAGCGGCCCGCGCCCCGCGATCCAGCCGGCCGCCAGCAGCGCGACCGCCGCGTTGGCCGGCACGAACCACGTCCAGTCCAGGAACGAGTGCACGCCGAAGACGATCACGATCGCGACGAGCGTCAGCAGGCCGATTCGCTCCGGCGTGAACGGCCGCCTCCGATCGCGGCGCCGCAGCCCGGTGGCGCGGGCCGCCGCGGCCAGCCAGGCGGCGAGCAGCGCGAGGCTGACCGCGAGGCCGGCGAGGCCGAGGTCGGCCAGCGTCTGCACGACGTAGCCGTGGGCGTGGCGCACGGCCGGGTCGTCGGTCCGATAGCGCTTGCGAACGGTGGCGTAGCCGCCCGCGCCGACGCCGACGCCGGGATTGTCCTTGAAGATCCGCAGCGCCTCGTCCCAGTAGCGTGCGCGCACGCTGCCGGCTGCCGTGAGGCGGGTGTTGTCGTTGCGCGGAAGCGCCGCCGACGGATCGGTCAGCGAATTCCAGCGCGCCGAGATCGAACCTGCGAGCCCGCGGTCACCCACGGCCATCGCGATGGTGATGCCGACCGGGATCAGCGCCAGGCCGACGAGCAGCGCGACGCCCGCGCGGTCGCGCGTGTGCAGGCTCGGCGCGCGCGCCGCGCGCGCAAAGCCGATCGCAAGGCCGGCGGCGGTCAGCAGCGCGAGCATGACGAGCACCAGCAGCCCGAGCTGCAGGCCCGCCTGGTTGCGCAGGTCGATCGGCACGCGGTCGTCGGTCAGCGCGTTCTGCGAGAACGCCCACAGCGCCATGAGCCCGCCACCGCCGACGCCGATGATCAGCAATGCCGCGGCACGCAGGCGCCGCGGCACGGTCGCAAGCCAGAACCCGGCGCCGAGCACCGCCGCCAGCAACGCACCGCGCGAGAACGACAGCAGCATCGTCAGCACGAGCAGCCCGAGCGCCGGGTAGGCGAGCGCGTTGAGCGCCTGGTGGCCCGAGCGGCGGGTGCCGAGCCACAGGCACCCGGGGACGCCGAGCGCCGCCGCCAGCCCGACGCTGTTCCAGTAGCCGAACGGCTCGCGCAGCCGGCCGTAGATCTCGCCGGGGTTCAGTGCCCCCGGGAAGATCTTCGTCAGCACCGCGTAGGCGCTGATCGCGATGGCGGAGAGCGTGATCGCCCCGAGCACGACGCTCCAGCGGCCCGGCGCGCTGTGCGCGAGCGCCACGCCCGCGGCGAACACCGCCGCGTAGGCGAGCGTGCGGTTGGTCTCGACCCACGCCTCCGACGGGTTCGCCGCCCACGTGATCGACAGCGCGGTGAGGACCGCCAGCGCGAGCAGCAGCCCGAGGACGACGCCGCCCCACACGCGCGCGCGGCGCGGGGCCAGCAGCAGCGAGCCGGCGACGGCGATGCCGCCGCCGAGCACGAGGCCGATCTCGACGGGTGTCGTGCGGCCGACGTTCAGCCCGCCGTCCGCGCCGAACGCGACGGCGCAGATGATCGCCGCCAGGCCGACCGTCAGCAGGGTCTGGACGGCCGGTGTCGGGACGCTCAGCGCGCCGAGCCGGCGCGGATCCTCAAGCGCGGCGTGCGTTGACAAGGTGTCGTACGCGAAGACCGGCGACCACGAGCGTCCCGGCGAGCAGCAGCGCGAGCATCAGGACGAGCGGCGTGGGCAGCCTGGCCGACTGGCTCACGCCGGGCGCGGTGCCGATCTTGGCCGCGTCGAGTGAGACTGCGCGGGGCGCCGCCGTGCGCGCCTTCTCGACGGCCCGCCGCTCGGCGGGGGTGGCCTGCTGGAGCTGATCGGTCGCGGGCGCGCTGCCGATCGCCCCGGCCCCGCCGCTCGGGCCGCCGCCACCGGTCGCGGGGGCACCGCCCGCGCCGCC
>JAHWJM010000050.1 GCA_019348435.1 Actinomycetota bacterium | reverse complement strand
AGACGATCATCGGGCTGCAGTGGCTGCGCGCGACGCGCTGCTGAGCCCGCGGGTCGCGTTGAGGTGATGGCGCACGCCGCGTTGCACGGCAATGGATCGACACGCGGGCGGCGAAGTCCGGGCGCATGGCCGTCGCCCGGACCGATCCCACCACACATCCAATCCGTCCAGCCCGTCCGTTCGAGCACCACGTGCTCGACTTCCTCGCCTACCTCGAGTTCGAGCGCGGCCTGTCGCGCAACACGCTGGAGGCCTACCGCTCAGACCTCCTGCAGTTCGGCCACTTCCTCGTGCGCGACCATCTCGACGCGACGACGCTCGGTCACACCGAGCTTGCGCGGTTTCTCTCGGAGCTGCGTGAGGGCGGCCCCCAGCGACCGCCGGTCGCCCCCGCGACGATCCAGCGCAAGACCGCCTGCCTGCGCTCCTTCTACCGTCACCTGCGCCGGGAGGAGATCATCGACCATGACCCAACCGCCGAGCTGCGCTCGCCGCGCAAGAGCCAGAAGCTGCCGCAGGTGCTGACGCGTGACGAGGTCGCAAAGCTCCTCGCCGCCCCCCGCGGGGACGCGCCGGCGGCGCTGCGCGACCGCGCGATGCTCGAGCTCATGTATGCCTGCGGCCTCCGGTCGAGCGAGGCGGTGGACCTGACCGTCGGCAGCGTCGACCTGCGCGCCGGCGTCGTGCGCGCGCACGGGAAGGGCTCCAAGGAGCGCCTCATCCCCGTCGGCCGTCAAGCGGTCATGGCCGCGCGCGCGTACCTCGAGCACGGGCGCCCGAAGCTCGTCGGCCTACGCGAGGAGCGCCACCTGTTCGTCAACCACCGTGGCACCGGCCTCACGCGGCAGGGCCTGTACAAGATCGTCCAGCGCCACGCGGCGAGCGCCGGGCTGGCGGGACGGATGAGCCCGCACACGTTGCGCCACACGTTCGCGACGCACCTGCTCGCCGGCGGCTGCGACCTGCGCTCGCTACAGGAGATGCTCGGCCACGCCGATGTGGCGACGACGCAGATCTACACGCACCTGTCGGCCGACCGCCTGAAGGACGTCTACTTCCGCGCGCACCCGCGTGCGGGCGTGGGCGCTGGCGTGGCCGGCGGCTCGTCGCCCGGCAGTTGAGACAATGAGCGGGTGCGCCGCATCCTGCTCACGCTCGTCGTCGGCGCCACCGTCCTGCTCGCCGGCTGCGGCAACGATCGCAGGCCGGCTCCCGAGCTCGGCCTGATCTCCGCGCCGAAGGGTTTCCGCGACGTGGTCTTCAAGTCCGAAGGCGTTCGGTTCCGCGCACCGACGAACTGGCGCGTGGTGGAGGGCCAGGAGCCGCAGCTGGCGACGGTCGCGATCGGCGACGCGCAGGTTGGAGTCTGGCGCTACGAGCGAACCGAGCCGCTGCCCGAGACGCGCGATCAGCTCGATGCCGCGCGGCAGGCGCTCGTCGCGCAGATCGAGAGCCGCGACCCGACGTTCGAGCTCACCTCGACGCGGCTGGTGTTGAAGCCCGGCTTCCGCGGCGTCGAGGTCGTAGGCACGGGCACGAACCTCGTGAACGGGTCGATCCAGCGCTCGATGCGCTCGCTGCACGCCTACGGGCATGGGGCGGAGGTCGTGATCGACGCCTTCGCCCCGCCGCGCGACTTCGCGCGCGTCGACGAGCAGGTCTTCGGCCCGATGACGCGCTCGCTGCGGCTCAGCAAGCCGTCGGCCGGCTCGCCCTGAGGGCGCCCGCGATCATCTCGGCCGGGGCCGCGCCGGCTTCGCCAGCCCGCTCGCTCGCGGGCCCCTGCCCGTCTACGTCGAGGACCCGTCCGAGGCTAGGCTCAGGGCAGCGATGCCCGAGCTTCCCGAGGTCGAGACGATCCGCCGACGGCTCGCGCCGCTTGTCGAGGGGCGGATCCTGCGTGCGGTTGACGTCCGCGACGCGAAGTGGTGTCAGCCCGCCCACCCGCAGGAGCTCAAGGACGCGCTCGAGGGCCGCACGATCGAGCGCCTCTCGCGGCGCGGCAAGTACCTCATCTGGGAGGCTGAGGACGAGGTCTACCTGCTCATGCACCTGCGCATGACGGGCACGATGCTCTACGACGCGCCGGAGGAGACGCTCTATACGCGCGTGCGCCTCGTGCTCGACGATCCGCCGTCCGTCGGCTCTGCCGGCTCGGCCGACTCCGGGACGCAGGCCCGCCACGTCGTGAGCTTCTGCGACCCGCGCCGCTTCGGCACCGGCGAGCTCGCGCTCGGCTATCGCGACCTCGAGGAGTTCCTCGACGCGCGCCTCGGCATCGAGCCGCTGAGCTCGGAGTTCACGACCGAGCACCTGTATCTGCAGACGCGCAAGCGGCGCACGCCGATCAAGGCGCTGCTGCTCGACCAGCGGCGGGTGGCGGGCGTCGGCAACATCTACGCCAACGAGGCGCTCTTTCGCGCCCGCATCCACCCACTGCGCAGCGCCGGCGTGCTGAAGCGCCCGCAGGTGGCGGCACTGCGCGATGCGCTCGTCGCGTCGCTCGAGGCCGGTATCGGTGCCGGCGGGGCCTCGATCGACGACTTCCGCCATCCCGACGGGGTCAAGGGCGCCTTCCAGAACGAGTTTCTCGTCCACGACCGCGAGGGCGAGCCGTGCGCCGTCTGCGGCAGCCCCGTGCGCAAGTTCGTCGCGGCGGGGCGGGGCACGTACGCCTGCGAGTCCTGCCAGACGCGCCCGCGGCTCCGGCGCACGCGCTAGCTCACAGCGGCCACGTCTGCGTCCGCCTGTGCCGCCGCAGGTCGCCGCCCGGGGGGCGTGGCGGGTTGGTGTTCGTTGCGGACACGTTTGCGTCAGGCTGCCATCCCACCGGGGGTGGGGGCGAGAATCCGCGGGCTGGCGCCTTGTACCGAGGTGGGCTCGCCGCGCGCCACCACCAGTCCGGACGCCGCGGTCGCGCGTATCGCGTTCAAGCAGCACGGAGTTGCTACGTATGCGCAGCTGCGCCGCGCCGGCCTCGGCGTCGGGGCGATCAACCTGCGCGTGCGCAATCACCGTCTGCATCGGCTGCACCGCGGAGTGTTCGCGGTCGGCCACGCGCGGATCTCGCGCGAAGGCCGTTGGCTGGCGGCCGTGCTCGCGCTGGGCGAGGGAGCGGTGCTGAGCCATGTGAGTGCCGCCGCACTCTGGGGCCTGCGGCACAGCGACTCGGCCTTTGTACACGTGACGGTGCCGACAGCCGCCGGCCGCGGGCGACGGCCGGGCATCGTCGCGCACCGGTCGCTCACGCTCGCGGCGGCCGGGCGTCGGGGTCCTGCACCGCATCCTCGGGTCCGTCCACGACGAGCCGTTCCTGAAGCGTTCGGAGCTCGAGATTCTGATGCTCGACCTGTGCGACGCCCACGGCATCGAGCGGCCGGAGGTCAACGTCATCGTGGAGGACGCCGAGGTCGACTTCTTCTGGCGGGCACATCGCCTCATCGTCGAGACAGACGGCCGAGAGTTCCACCTCACGCCACAGGCGTTCGAACGCGACCGCGAGCGGGACGCACGGCTGACGATGATGGGCTACCGCGTCGTGCGCTTCACGCACCGCCGGCTCGTGACCGACGCGGCGGCCGTAGCGCAGACACTCCGCGCGCTTTTGGCGTAGCGCTGGCGGCGCGAGGCCGCCGGAGTCAGTCGGCGAGCAGGTCCGCGAGCATGCCGGACGATGCGGCGCGCGCCGTCTCGTCGTATCCGCCGACGAGGATCCCGCCGACGGTCACCTGCGGCAGCGTCATCATGCCGGTCTTCTCGGCGAGCGCGATGACGCCCTCGGGATCACCGGCGAGGTTGACCTCCTCGAAGTCGATGTCCTGCGAGCGCAGGAGCATCTTCACGCGCGTGCAGAACGAGCAGGACTCCGTCGTGTAGACGATGACGTCGCGCATGGGTTCAGAAGGGTAGTGCGCGGCCGGTGGCGCCCGGAGCCGCCGCGGCCGGTCAGGCCAGGCCCGCCAACGATCAATCGACGAGCAGGTCGGCGAGCATCCCCGCCTGGTCGGCGGCGAGCGTCTCCCGGTAGCCGCCGAGCAGCATGTTGCCGATGAAGACCTGCGGCAGCGACTTCATGCCGGTGCGCTGCACGAGCTCGTCGTAGGCGTCCGTTCCTTCCTCCACCATGACCTTCTCGTATGGGATCTCACGGACGTTGAGCAGGTTCTCCACCGAATGGCACAGGGTGCAGATCTCGTCGCTGTATACGGTGACCGGGCGCATCGTCAGTCCACGAGCAGGTCGTCGAGCATGCCGTTGACCGCGGCCGCCTGTACCTCTTGGGCGCTGCCGAGCGGGATGACGCCGATGAACGCCTGCGGCAGCTTCATCGAGCCGGCGCGCTCGCCTAGCGCGTGGTGTTCGGGCGAGTCGAGCGTGATCAGCGTCTCCTCGTACGGAATGTTGCGCTCCTCGAGCAACTCCCGCAGCGAAGCGCTGAACCCGCAGCCGTCTTTCGTGTAGATCTGCATGGTTCGCATGACCTGGAAAGTCTAGTGCCCGGCTCCGTCAAGACCGAAGCGATCGTCCTGCGCACGCTGCGCTACGGCGAGGCCGACCGGATCCTCCATCTCTACACCCCGCAGCGCGGGCGGATCGCGGCGATCGCGAAGGGGGTACGCCGCGCCAAGAGCCGGTTCGGCGGGCGCCTGGAGCCCTACTTTCGCCTGCAGATGGTGCTGTACGAAGGTCGCAGCGAGCTGCTCACGGTCACGAGCGCGGACACCATCACAGGGCACTCGCGCCTCCGGGAGCACGGTCCCGCGCTCGACAGCGCGGCCCGCGCCTGCGACGCGATCGCGCGCCTCTTCGAGACGACCGATCCGCATCCTGGCGTGTTCGCGCTGCTGTGCAACGAGCTGGCGCTGCTCGATGCGCATCCGCAGCAGGCGACGCACGGAAACCAGCTCGCGTTTCGCCTCAAGCTGCTGCTCGCCGCGGGGCTTGCGCCGCAGCTCGCAGCCTGCGCGTCATGCGGCGAGGCCGACCACCTGTCCGCGTTCTCGGGCGCCGCCGGCGGCGTCGTCTGCAGCGCGTGCGAGGCGACCGGGTTCGCGCTCGGCGAGGAGGCGCACACGTTCATGACCGGGGCGCTCGGCGCGCCGCTGGCCGAAGTCCCCGCGGCCGGCGAGCTCGCGCTGCGCCAGGCGGAGCGCGCGATCGCCGAAACGGTCGAGCACCACGCCCAGGTCCGCTGGCGCGCAGCGTTTCCCGGGGCCCACCGGCGGCTGTAGGATCGCGCGGCATGGGAGTCGCTCCAGCCGATACGAAGTGGGTCTACAACTTCGCCGAGGGCTCGAAGGAGATGCGCAACCTCCTTGGCGGGAAGGGCGCGAACGTCGCCGAGATGACCCGGATCCTGGGCGCCGATCGCGTCCCCGCGGGCTTCACGATCACGACGCAGGCCTGCGTCTCGTACATGGAGCAGGGCCAGTCGTTGCCCGCGGGGATGGACGCGCAGGTCGACGAGGCGCTCGCACGGCTGGAGGCGGCCGCAGGCAAGACGCTCGGCGACCCCGACGACCCGCTGCTCGTCTCGGTCCGAAGCGGCGCCCGCGAATCGATGCCCGGCATGCTCGACACGGTCCTCAACCTCGGTCTCAACGACCGCTCGGTCGCGGGCCTGATCAAGAAGACCGGCAACGCGCGCTTCGCGTGGGACTCATACCGGCGCTTCGTGCAGATGTTCGGGGGTGTCGTGCGCAGCATCCCCGGCGAGCAGTTCGAGCAGGCGATCAGGGAGGCCAAGCAGCAGCACGCCGTCAGGCTGGACACCGAGCTCGACGTCGCCGCGCTCCAGGTGCTCACGGCGCGCTTCCGCGAGATCTTCAAGGGCGCGACCGGCGAGGACTTCCCGCAGGAGCCGCGCGACCAGCTCGAGCAGGCGATCCGCGCGGTCTTCGACTCGTGGACCGGCGATCGTGCCGTCACCTACCGGCGCCTGAACCGCATCCCCGACGACTGGGGCACCGCGGTCAACGTCCAGCAGATGGTGTTCGGCAACAAGGGCGAGACCTCCGGTTCCGGAGTGGCGTTCAGCCGCGACGAGGTGACCGGCCAGCCCGAGCCGTCGGGAGACTTCCTGGTCAACGCGCAGGGTGAAGACGTGGTCTCAGGCGTGCGCAACACGCAGGACATCGCCGAGCTGCGCGACGTCATGCCCGAGTCGCACGCCATCCTGATGGGGATCCTGCGCACCCTCGAAGCGCACTACAAGGACATGCAGGACACGGAGTTCACCATCGAGGAGGGGCGCCTGTACATGCTGCAGACGCGCAACGCCAAGCGTCCCGCCCAGGCCGCGGTGCGCTTTGCCTGCGACGGCGTCGACGAGGGGCTGCTGACGAAGGCCGAGGCGATCGTGACGATCGACTGCGAGAAGCTCGACGCCCTGCTGCACCCGACGTTCGACCCGGCCGTCGAGTACGCCATTCTCGCCAAGGGCGTCGCGGCGTCGCCCGGCGCGGCGAAGGGCGAGATCGTCTTCAGTGCCCCCGACGCGGTCGCCGCCGCGGCGGAGGGCCGCGACGTCATCCTCGTGCGGCCGTTCACCGAGGCCGAGGACGTCGCCGGCTTCGACGCCGCGCGCGGAATCCTCACGGCCGAGGGCGGCAAGGCCAGCCACGCCGCGCTCGTCGCCCGCGGCATGGGGCGGCCGGCCGTCACCGGCGCCAGCAGCCTCGAGATCGACCTCGGCGTGAAGGAGCTGCGCGTCGGCGACACGCTGCTGTGCGAGGGCGACTGCATCTCGATCGACGGGGCGACCGGCCAGATCACGATCGACGACGTCCCGCTCGTCGAGCCGCAGATGGACGAGCACTTCGAACGCGTGCTCGAGTGGAGCGACGAGCTGCGCCGGCTCGGCGTGCGCGCGAACGCCGACACTCCCGAGGACGCGCACAAGGCGCGCGAGTTCGGCGCCGCCGGCATCGGGCTGTGCCGCACGGAGCACATGTTCATGGCGGCCGACCGCCAGCCCAAGATGCGCGAGATGATCCTCTCGGACACGATCGAGGATCGGCGCGCGGCGCTCGACGACCTCCTGCCGCTGCAGCAGCAGGATTTCGAGGACATCCTCGAGGCGATGGACGGGCTGCCGGTGACGATCCGCCTGCTCGACCCGCCGCTGCACGAGTTTCTGCTGCACGACGAGGACGACCCTCGCGCCGAGGCGCTGCACGAGGTCAACCCGATGCTCGGCACGCGAGGCTGTCGCCTGGCGATCCTGCATCCGGAGATCTACGAGATGCAGGTCCGCGCGATCATGCGCGCGCAGCGTGCGGTGACCGAGCGCCTCGGCCATCCACCGAGCCTGGAGGTCATGGTTCCGTTGATCGACTACGAGCGCGAGCTCGAGATCATCGAGGAGCTGATCCTCCGCGTCGCCCAGCAGGAGGGAGTCGCGCGCGAGCACTTCCTCGTCGGCACGATGATCGAGCTGCCGCGCGCGTGCTTTCTCGCCGACACGATCGCGACGCACGCCGACTTCTTCTCCTTCGGCACGAACGACCTCACCCAGACGGCGCTGGGATTCAGCCGCGACGACATCGAGGGCAAGATCCTGGCCCCGTACATCGAGAACAAGGTCTTTGACCGCTCACCGTTCGAGACCCTCGACACGCCCGGCGTCGGGCAGCTCGTGCGGATGGGCGCGTGGCTGGGCCGCAAGGCCAAGCCCGAGCTGAAGCTCGGCATCTGCGGCGAGCACGGCGGCGACCCCGACTCGATCGACTTCTTTCACAACTCCGGCCTGAACTACGTCTCCTGTTCACCGTTTCGCGTGCCGATCGCGCGGGTGGCCGCGGCGCAGGCAGCCGTCCGCCGCGGCGACGCCGGGTTGGTGAACCCCGCGCCGTAGCCCGTCGCGCGTCAGTCAGTCGACGTGCAGGACGGCCTTGCCCGCGACGCGCCGCCCCAGCAGGGCGGCGAGCGCCGGACCCGGGTCGCGCCACGACGCCTCGAGATCGATCTGCGGGTCCAGCTGGCCGGCGGCGACGAGCGCCGCGAGGCGCGCGAGATCGCTGCCACCGGTGCCGGTGCGCTCGATCTCCTCGAAGACGAACAGCCCATGCAGCGTGGCACCGGGAGCGCGGCGGAAGAGCGCCCGCGCCGGAAAGCTCGCCGGGTCCGGATCGGTGGCAGCAAACGACACGACGGTGCCACGGCCGGCCACCAACCCCATGGCCGCGCCGAGCGTCGCGCCGCCGACGCCCTCGATCACCGCGTCGTACTGCGTCTCGCCCGAGAGGTCGAAGACGATCTCCGCCGCTCCGAGCTCGCGCAGGCCTTGCGCGCGCGCGGCATCGCGCGCCACCGCGGTCACGCGCGCGCCCGCGCGCGAGGCGAGCTGGACCGCGAAGCGCCCGACGCCGCCGCTGGCGCCCGTCACGAGCACCCGCTTGCCGAGCACGAAGCCGCAGATCTCCAGGGCGCGCAGCGCGGTGATCCCCGCCACCGGCAGCGTGGCGGCCTGCGCGAAGCCGACGCCCTCCGGCAGCTCGGCGAGGTTCGCCGTCGCGACGGCGACGCGCTGCGCCCACGCACCGTTGCTCACGATCCCGACCACGCGCGCGCCCTGCGGCGGCCCGCTGCCGTCGGTGGCCGGCCGCGTGACGATGCCCGCGACGTCCCAGCCCGGCACCGACCCGTGCGGCCGGTCGGGCAGCTGGCGCGACTCGCCGCGGTTCAGGGAGAACGCCTTGACCGCGACGAGCGCCTGCGAGGGCAGCGCAGCGGGGTCGTCGACCTCGGCGAGCGCGACGTGCGGCGCCTGCGGCGTCACGGTGAGGGCGAGCACCGCCGCAGCGTAACGCGCCACAGCGGACGCGACGACCGTGCCGTTGGGCGTGGCTGCGAGAATCGAGGCATGGACGCCGCCACCGCACCAGGCACCGTCGCGCGGCGCTTCGCCGCGCGCCGGCGCGCGTGGGAGGAGGAGCACCTGTCACCGCTCGCCGCGCGGTCCTACCCCGCCCAGCGTGCCGTCGCCGAGGAGGACTGCGCGCTGCGGACCCCGCTGCAGCGCGACCGCGACCGGATCGTGCACTGCAAGGCGTTCCGGCGCCTGAAGCACAAGACCCAGGTCTTCGTCTCGCCCGCGGGCGACCACTACCGCACGCGGATGACGCACACGCTCGAGGTCACGCAGATCGCGCGTACGGTCGCGCGGGCGCTCGCGCTCAACGAAGACCTCGTCGAGGCGGTCGGGCTGGGCCACGACCTCGGCCACCCGCCGTTCGGGCACATCGGCGAGGCGATCCTCGACGGCTGCCTGGCCGAACGCTTCGGCGGCCGCTTTCGCCACTACGAGCACTCGCTGCGCGTCGTCGACGTGCTCGAGCCGACGCCCAAGCGCGACGAGATCGCGCGCACCGCCGGGCTGAACCTCTGCTCCAGCGTGCGCGACGGCATCGCCTGCCATTCCGGACGCGCGCCGCTGCCGCTGACCCTCGAGGGACGGATCGTGCGAATCGTGGACCGCGTCGCCTACATCAACCACGACATCGACGACGCGCTGCGGGCCGGCGTGCTCGACGAATCCGAGCTGCCGGCCGGCGCGATCGGCGTGCTGGGCCAGACCGGCTCGGCGCGGATCGACGCGCTCGTGCACGATCTGGTCGAGACGTCCGAGGCCGCCGGCGACATCGTCCAGGGCGAGGAGGTCGGCGCGGCGATGGCCGCTCTGCGCGAGTTCATGTTCGAGCGCGTCTACCTCGGTCCGGCGGCGCGCCGCGAGCACTCGCGGATCGAGCGCGTCCTGCGCACGCTCTTCGAGCACTACGCGTCAGACCCCGCGCTCGTGCCCGACGGCGGCGGAGCGCCCGGCGCCGACCACGCGCAGCGCGTGAGCGACTACCTGGCGGGCATGACCGATCGTTATGCCGTGCGCGCGTTCGAGGCGCTCAGCGTGCCGACCTCGTTCGCGCTCTAGCGCAGGAAGCGCGCGCGGCGTCATGGCCCTCTACACGAACGACTCCAAGGAGCGCGTGCGCGACGCCGTCGACATGGTCGACCTGGTGTCCTCGCGCGTGGAGCTCAAGCGCGCCGGCGCCAACCGGCTCACCGGCCTCTGCCCGTTTCACGACGAGCGCAGCCCGTCGTTCGGCATCAACCCGGCTGAGAAGGTCTACCACTGCTTCGGCTGCCAGGCCTCGGGCGACGCGTTCACCTTCGTCATGGAGACCGAGGGCGTCGACTTCAAGGGCGCGCTGGAGCACCTCGCCGATCGGTACAAGGTCACGCTCGAGCTCGAGGACGAAGACCCGCAGGCGGCTGAGCGTCGCAAGCGCCGCGAGCGGCTGCTGGAGGCCGGCGTTGCGGAGGACAGGCTGACGCGGATCGCCGCCCCGATCGGCCTCGACCTCGGGGGGCTCACCGCCGAGGAGACCGCGCTCTCGATCATGGCGGAGGTCGTGGCGGTGCGTAACGGGCGCGAGGGCGGCCGGCTGTCGACGGCCACCGGTCGCATCCACGAGGTGGGCGCGTGATCGCCGGCCTCGTGCTGGCCGCGGGCGCCGGCGCGCGGTTCGGCGGGCGCAAGCAGCTCGCCGAGCTCGACGGCCGGCCCCTGCTCGAGCACGTGCTCGCCGCGATGGCCGAGGCGCCGCTCGACCGTGTCTGCGTCGTGCTCGGCTCCGGCGCCTCGGACGTGATTGCGGGCGTGGACCTGCACGGGGCGGAGGCGGTTGTCTGCGCCCGCTGGGAGGACGGCCAGTCCGCGTCGGTGAGGGCCGGCGTCGAGGCGCTCGCCGGAGCCGACGCGGTGGTTGTGGCGCTCGGCGACCAGCCGTTCCTCTCACCGCGTGCCGTCGAGCGCGTGATCGCGGCGCGGGACGGCGAGGCCGACGCGGTCC
>JAHWJM010000507.1 GCA_019348435.1 Actinomycetota bacterium | reverse complement strand
GAGGTAGGCCGTCGCGCGGTGGTCGCGCTCGGTCGTGGTCGGCGAGGTCAGCAGCACGGTGTCGGAGACGATCGCCCCGAGCAGCATCGTCGCCGTCGCCGCGACGGGCTCGGCGCCGGCCTGGCGGAAGCGCTCGACGACGAGCGTCGACGTCGAGCCGACCGGATCGAAGATCGCGGTCACCGGCAGCTTCGTCTCGATCGAGCCGATGTGGTGGTGGTCGAGGATCTCGACGATCTCGGCCTCCTCGATGCCCGGCACGCTCTGCGCGCGCTCGCCGTGATCGACGAGCAGCACGCGGCGCGGCCGCGGGTTGACGAGGTCAGAGCGCGTCACGAGCCCGATCGGCCTGCCGTCGCGGACCGCGACAGCGGCGCGGTAGTGGACGTTCTTGATCTCCTCGGAGATGTCGCGCACGAGGTCGTCCCGCCCGACCGTCAGCGGGTCGCCCTCGGCGAGCGCGCGGCAGGGCTCCGACAGCGTGATCATGCGAGAGGTGACGTAGGAGTCAAGCGGCGAGCGGACGATGCACGCGCCCTGCTCGGTGGCCATCTCCAGCACCCGATCGGTCGGGTCGACGCTGTTGCTGAGCACGAGCAGCGCGATGCCGTTGGCGAGCGCGCGCTGCGTCGCGGCGGGGCGGTCGCCGATGACGACGACGTCGCCGGGCTGGACCTTGCTCTCCGACGTCGAGTGCATCGCCTGCACCCAGACGCGGCCCCTGATCTCGACCGCCGGATCGCCGGCCAGCAGCTCGCCCTCGAGCACGTCGACGATCGCGGACACCGGCGTCGGCACGTCCAGACGCGACGCCTCGCGCGATTCGCGGATGTAGCGCCGCGCGAGCGCGCGCTCGGTCAGCAGCCCCGTCAGGATGCCGTGCTCGTCGACGATCGGCACGAGGTCGATCCCCTCCTGGGCCATCAGCAGCCCGACGCTGCGCACCGGGTCGCTGTGCTGGGCGACCGGAAAGCTCGTGCGCATGACGTCGCGCACGCGCAGGTGGGCGTGCGACAGGAGGACCGGCGCCGGGGCGCCGCTGCGGTCCAGCAGCCACTGCGTCTGCGCGTTGACGACGCCCAGCCGCACGGGGACGTACTCCGTCTCGCCGTCGTCGAGGCGGTTCTTCAGCTCCGCGTACCCGATCGCGGCGCTGATCGAGTCGGTGTCGGGGTTGCGGTGCCCGCAGACGTAGACGCGCGTCATCCGGTGTTCCGCAGGCCGCCGGCGATGCCGTTGATGGCAAGCAGGCTCGCGCGCACGAGCTCGGGGTCGTCGGGATCGCCGCCGGGGGCGCGCAGCCGCCGCAGCAGCTCGAGCTGCACGAACGACAGCGGGTCGATGAACGGGTTGCGGCGCGCGATCGCGCGCTCGGCATTGGTCGTCGGCGCGTAGTTCGAGGGCGACTTGACGAGGCCGGCGACGAGCGCCGCTTCCGCCACGTCGAGATCGGCGGCATGTTTGCCGAAGTACCCGAGCGAGGCCGCCTCGACGCCATACAGGCCGTTGCCGAAATACGCCTTGTTCAGATAGAGCTCGAGGATCGCGTCCTTCGTAAACGACCGCTCCAGCCGCGTGGCGAGCACCATCTCCTGCATCTTGCGGCGGTACGCCTTGTCCGGGGTCAGAAACGCCATGCGCGCGAGCTGCTGCGTCAGCGTGCTGCCACCCTGCTCGATCCGGCCGGCAAGAATGTTGTTCACGCCGGCACCCGCCACGCGCACGAAATCGACGCCGCCGTGCTCGTAGAAACGCTGAGCCTCGACGGCGAGGATCGCCCGGACAAGACCGCGCCCGTATTCGATCCCGCGGGGACCAGCATCGGCGACGAGCCACTCCTCGACAGTCATAGCATCGAGCTGGCGTGCCGCTTGATCTTTCCACGGTGCCTCGAGGGGGGTCCCGCGGGCGAGTGTGTCGAGATTGCCATGCACGTCGGCCGCCTGGCCCTCGAAGGGGAGCGGCCGGCCCGATCGCCATACGGCTCCCTCGACGCCGAGCAG
>JAHWJM010000506.1 GCA_019348435.1 Actinomycetota bacterium | reverse complement strand
CGGATCCGAGCCGAACCTGCCGGCCCAGGTGCCGTGCGCCAGCACCGCCACACGGGTGCCGGGCTCGTTCTCGCCGGGGCGGACCGTGCGCCCGAGCACCGGCTCCACGCCGAGCACGTCGAAGTAGCCCTCCCCCACAGCGGCCCCGTCCAACCGGACCGGCTCGCCCCTGCCCGTCAGCGTGAACCCCTCTCGCGTGAACGGCGACATCTCCTCCAGCACCGTGTTCTGCGCGCGCACGTCGCGGAAGTTCGGCGGGGACATGACCGCGAAGTAGCCTTCGTCCGTCAGGTGATTCACCGTCACCAGCCGGTCCGGCTCCGGGTACGGGAGCGGGCGGAACAGGACGGCGTTGAGCACGCCGGCGAGCCGCGGAAAAGGCCAGTCCTCGCGCTCCAGGTCGAGCAGCGCATAGAGCAGCCGCACGGCGCCGGTGCTGCGCTGCGGCCCGTAAAACGTCGTTCCCGGGGTGACTTGCAGCCGCAGGTCAGAACGCGGCCGGCCGCGCAGCGCGAGCGGCTCGAGCGCACGCTCGACGACGCGGGTGCGGCCGTCGAGGACGACCGGGATCGGCGTCACCTGCCCACCGGCGACGCGCGCCGCGCGCGCATCGACGACCTGCGCGTACACAAACGTGCGCGCCGGAACCGCCGTGCCGCGATAGACGAGCCTGAGGCGCGGCGCGCCGAGCACGTCGCTGCCCGGCGGCGCCGACGCAAACCGCACGGTGGCCGCGTTGACCGCCGGCGTCGCGAAGGTGAGCAGCCCGGAGTTGGCATAGTCGGCCGGCGAGATCGTCAGCGAACCCGTGCCCGCAGCGTCGACGCTGCCGGCGGGCGCGAGCGGGAAGTCCGGCCCGGAACGCCAGACGCCGTCGTCGGCGATCCACTCGAACCGCGGCCCGGTGTCAACCGTGACGTCGCGGTCGAGCCAGCGCTTGAACCAGGCAAGGGCTGCGCGGGCGACGTAGCGCGGATCGCCCGCCGGCGTTAGGCACTGGCCGTGCCCGCCGCAGTACCACATCATCTTCACGGGCACGTTGTTTCTGCGCAGCCGGTCGTAGTTGGCGATCGCCTCACTGGGCGGAAGCAGCGCGTCGGTGGTGCCCTGCAAGATCAGCGTCGGCGCGCGGATGCGATCCACGAGGGCGCCGGGGCCGCGGTCGGCGAACCACTGCCGGCTCCTGTCGGAGATCGCGCCGCCGGCGAGCGCCTCCACGCACGCGCGCTTCAGTTCCGGCGCGGTGCCGCCGAGCTGCAGCCCGGCGTCGCTGAAGAACGCCCCGCCCGCAGACGCCGCCGCCTCGCCGCCGCCGCAGATCAGCGCCAACCAGCCGGCTTTCACCGCCCCGTCTTTGAAGAAGCTCGTCACCAGTGAGTGCCACGCCCCGTCGGGCACGATCGCGTCGATCCGCCGATCGACCGCCGCGCTGACGAACTGGATGCCACCGCCATAGCTGAAGCCCGACATGCCCACGCGCGGATCACCCGCGACATCAAGCAGCGCCTCGGGCTGGGCCGCGACGAAGTCGACCAGCGCCGCGACGTCGCGCGCCTCGAAGTCCGGCGAGTCGAACATCACCGTGCCGCCCGAGCCGCCCAGCCCGCGCGGATCCGACGTCAACACGTTGTAGCCCGCCGCCAAAACAGGCCGGTCCCCAGCTCACCGGGCACATCGCGACCCGGACTCGTGCTCCCCGCCCTGCCGTATCCCGCACCGACGAGCACGGTCGGCGCCACCGATTGCGCCAGCTGAGCCTGTACCAGCGACGCTACCCCCGCGATGAAACCCATGTAGCCGTAGACGATCAGGTGGAGCTTGAAGAGGTCGAAGCCGAGCCGCTGCGACGCATCCGGATTGCCGCCCATCGCGTAGATCTGCCGGCCGATGCTCGTTCTGTTAAGCAGAAACCAGGTCAACACGAAGACGCCGACCAGCGTCAGCATCTGGAAGTTCAGGTAGTAGGGGATCTCGTCGCGCTCGAACTCGAACCAGGTGATCCCG
>JAHWJM010000505.1 GCA_019348435.1 Actinomycetota bacterium | reverse complement strand
TCACAGCGCGCCCGCGGTGACGCACCCGATCACCCAGACGCTGCAGCGCGGACGCCACCGCCGCCACGCCGGCTGCCACCTCGGCCTACCAACCGATGCTCGCGGCGAAGGCTGGCTGTCGATCGCGACGCTCACTGCCGACACCCAGCTGTTGCGCGCGCTACTGAGCAGAACCGGAGAGCAGATCGGCAGCGACCGCTGTGACGTGCAGGCATCGATCTTCCTCGAGAACTACACGTGGCAACTCGTGCTTCCGCTCGCCGGCGCGCTCGTCGCCGAACAGCGCGTCGCGCTACCCGCAGCGCACGACCTCGCGCTGCGGCCCTCCAACGGACATGCCGTCGAGCTGGCGATCAGCCCCGCTCGATTCGTCGCCTTGGCAGACGACAGCGCATCCGCGCATCGCGACGCCGTTCGCGCTGCCACGCCGTCGGCTCTGACCAGGCGCTTCGAAGGCACCCTCGCACATCACTTCGCGATCATCATCGGCGCCCTGCGCACGATCTCGCTTCGCGCTGAACGAGCGCTGTGGCGAACCGTCTGCGACCGCACCGCGTTGGCGCTGCTATACGCCGGACTCGCCTGCGGCGAGCAAGACCGCGCGGAGCGACTCGCGCACGAGATCCTCGACGACCGCCCGCCGCTCGATAGCGCGCCCGCGTACGTCGACGTACGCGTCAACGACCGCGTCTCTCGCGCGCATCTGCGGCGCGGATGCTGCCTGTGGTGGCGCACGGCAGCAGGCGAATACTGCGCGACCTGCCCGATCCAGCGCTCGACGGCCTCAGCGCTGGGCTGAGCATCATCGCGCTGGCGCCGTCCGCTGCGTGGTCAGTCGCCGTGTTCGCGCGCGACGTACTCCTCGAGCAGCATCGGGATCTCGCGGGTGCGTTCGGCGACGGCAAGCAGATCCTGCATCGTGGACTCCTCTTCGACCTGCTCCTGGAGGAACCACTCGATGAACTGCTCGCTCTGGTAGTCCTTCGTCTCGCGCGCGATCTCGAACAGCTCGCTGATGTGCACCGTGACCTTGCGCTCCTGCTCGAGCGCGAGCTTGATCGGCTCGATGTGGCTCTCGAAGTGGTTCGTCGGTGCGGCGATCGTCCCGAGCTCGACGGGGCAGTTCGTGTCGAGCATGTACCTGACCATCTTCATCGCATGCTCGCGCTCCTCCTCGGCCTGCTCGTAGAAGAAGTGCGCGAGGCGGGGGAAGGTCTGGTCTTCGTAATGGGTGCCGATCGAGAGGTACTGATGGGCCGCGGCGAACTCCCGCCCGACCTGCTCGTTGAGGGCGGCGGCAAAGCGCTCTGAGGGCATTGGAACCTCCGTACTGCGTTGTGTCGTATATCGACCGTCGGTTTGATTCGAGTACCCGCCGATCCGCGGTTGGCCGTCCTAATTAGGCGCGCCTAATGCTTGGTGTTAGCCTCCTGGCGGAGGACACGTGATGAAGCAGAAGAAGACGTGTTGCAGGTCGATGCCGCGGTGCGCACGCTGCCCCGTGCTCGCAGTGCGCCGAGCGCGCGCAGCTCCTCGTTCCGGCACCCTGGCGAGCGTCTTCGCCGAGATCTACAGCGGGCAGCCCCGTCCACTGCCCGACTCGGTCAGCCAGGCGCTCGCCGCGCTCGCACTTGCGCGTGAACCGCGCCGGGCTGCCCTCCGCGATGCTCGGCGCGGCGGCGGGGGCGAGGCGCCGGGGCGCGAGTTCCTGCTCGGCTGACGGGTGACGTACAGCGCGTTCCGTCGAGCTCCGGCGGCTCGCGCGCAGCGAACGACGGTTCGCCGAAGGAGGCCGTGACAGCGGTCCTGGTCACGTTGGCGAACGCATAGGGCGCTGCAGCAGGAATCGCCGCGGGCGTGTCGAAGGGGCCTCGGATGGCCTCCGCCGCCAGGCCGACGAGTGCCCGCGCCGTCCCGAAGTCCCGGCGCCCGCCCAAGCCGGTCGAGTACAACATCCTCTTCACCGCGACGCTGTGCCTGCTCGCGGCCGGCGCGGTCATGGTGTACAGC
>JAHWJM010000504.1 GCA_019348435.1 Actinomycetota bacterium | reverse complement strand
TCACCCGGGACCGCACGTCGTCGGCGCTGCGGGCCCGTGACTACCAGCACGTGCTCGAGCAGCAGCTGAACCTCATCGCGGACGGCTACCTGTCCTCCGCCCAGGCGTTCAACGACACGCGCGTCCAGGTGCTCGGCGAACAGCTGACCGAGGTCCTCGCCAGCGAGCAGGACCCGGCCGTGTCCGAGGCGTTCAGCGAGGACGACTACCGGCGCACCGTCGCCCTCCTGGAGCACTTCTACAACATCGTCCTCACCGACTGCGGCACCGGACTCATGCACTCGGCGATGAAGGGCGTCCTCGACATCGCCGACTCGCTGGTCATCGTGTCCTCCGGCTCCATCGACGGCGCACGCAGCGCCTCGGCGACGCGTGCGTCGGTGACGTGGCCGGCGCAGTCGATGAAGATGCAGTACTCCCCCAGCGCCTGCTTGGTCGGTCGCGACTCGATCTTCGTCAGGTTGATGCCGCGCAAGGCGAACTCGTCGAGGATGCGCAGGAGCAGACCCGGCCGGTCCTCCCCGAAGAACACCACCACGGACGTCTTGTCCGTGCCCGACGGCGGCGCCATGGACCGCCCGAGCACGACGAAGCGGGTCGTGTTGCCGCCGAAGTCCTGGATGTCGGCGGCGAGGATCTCCAGCGCGAACCGCTCCGCCGCGACCGCCGGACCCAGCGCGGCGAGCGCGCCGTCGGCTGCCGCAGCCTGCTTGGCCGCCTCCGCCGTGGACGTCGCCGCTTCGAGCATCGCACCGGGTAGGTGACGTGCGAGCCACCCGCGGCACTGCGCCAGCGCGTGCGGCTGGCTGCGCACGACGGTGATGTCACCAAGGGCGGTGCCGCGCTTGGCCAGCAGGTTCATCGCGATGGGGATCGTGATCTCGCGGCGGATGTACGCGCCGGCAGGTCCGAACGCCAGGTCGTCCAGCGTCAGGTTGACCGACCCCTCGATCGAGTTCTCCATCGGCACGACACCCAGCACAACGTCGCCGTTGCGCACCGCCGTGATGACGTCGGCGATCGTGGGCAGCGCGACGCGCTGCGCGTCCGCGACGGCGCGCGACGCAGCCTGAGAGGTGAACGTCCCCTCCGGCCCGAGAAACGCGACCCGCGTCATCGGGCTACGAGGCGTCGCGGATCACACGTGCCGGCCGGCGGGCCAGCTTCTCCTCGCCGTCGCGCGTCGAATTGCCGAGCGCCTGGCGAATCGCGCGGTGCTCTTCCTCGGACAGGTTGTGCTCGCTGTTGCCGGCGCGAACGGCCTTGGCGTAGACACGGGTGTCGGTACGGCCGTTGATGTCGGTGATGACCATTCCGTCGCCGTGCTCGTCGAGAAACTCCGACGAGAAGGACAGTTGGCCGCCCACGTCGTCAAAGGCGTCGTATCGCACGGTGTGGACGCGGCTGATACAGCCGGCGAGCATGTCGCGGACGCCGTAGCTGTGGTCGCGCAGGCCCTTGACGTCGCCGCGCAGCCCCTGCACCTCGTCGATGTGACGCTGCAACAGCGTCAGCACGTCGTCGCGGGAGCCCTGGCTGAACACCCGGTACGACGCGCGAACCCGCCGCTGTCCGAGCAGCGCGACGACGGCGTCGACGTCCGCGAGATCGGGCAGCACCGCGTCCGGGCCACATGCGTCGAGCTCGTCGATCGGCACCCTGCCGGTCGCGACCAGCAGGCACCGGGCACCGCCGGCCCGGGCGCAGGCGAGGTCTCGCGGCGTGTCGCCCACGACCCAGACGTCGTGCGGGTCGAGGTCGATGCCGCGGAGCCGTCGCGCCCGCTCGACGTCACGACCGGTGAGGCCGGCCTCGGCGCGGGACCGCTCGGCCTCGGGACCGGGCGCCGTGTACCGGCCGCGGATGACGCCGAGGTAGCTGTCGGCGAAGTCGGAGTGGACCAGCGTGATGGGGGCGAGGTCACCGTGCTGTCGCGCCTGCGCCGGGTTGCGCTTGATGTGGCCGAAGACGAGCACGTGGTCGCATCCCGACAGCTGCTTCGCGAGCGCCGCCA